>NZ_CEXQBZ010000008.1:0-19181 GCF_982712965.1 Neisseria flava
CCGTATGCTACCGCATACTGGCCTTTTTCTGTTAGGGAAAGTTGCACTTCAAATGCGAATCCGCCGTCGTCTGAAAAGTTTTCAGACGACCTTTGTCTATGTAATGAATGATGGTGATTCTATAGTGGATTAACTTTAAATCAGGACAAGGCGACGAAGCCGCAGACAGTACAGATAGTACGGTAAGGCGAGGCAACGCCGTACTGGTTTAAAGTTAATCCACTATAAAAAATAGGATAACCCTCTGCCGCCATCTCCATCTATGTGTGGACAGCCGCGGTTAACCGTTTTCTATTTCGGCATTACGTTGAGATTAATCCCCCAGCGCCGCCACCATCACCGCTTTAATCGTGTGCATCCGGTTTTCCGCCTGGTCGAACACGATGCTGGCGGGGCTTTCGAATACTTCTTCCGTTACTTCCACGCCGTTTAAGCCGAAGGTTTCGTAAATCCATTCGCCGACTTTGGTTTCGCGGTTGTGAAAGGCGGGCAGGCAGTGCATGAATTTGACCTGAGGGTTGCCCGATGCCGCCATCAGTTTGGGGGTAACGCGGTAATCTTTCAATAAATCAATACGCTCCTGCCATGCCTCTTTCGGCTCGCCCATGCTGACCCACACGTCGGTATGGATGAAATCGACGCCTTTGACGGCTTCTTCCGCGTTTTCGGTGAGCAAAATCTTTCCGCCGGTTTCTTCGGCGACGGCGCGTGCGCGGGCAACGATATTTTCAGACGGCCACAAGGTTTTCGGTGCGCCGATGCGCACGTCCATACCGAGCTTCGCGCCCAACACCAGCAGCGAATTTGCCATGTTGTAACGTGCATCGCCGACGTAGGCAAACGCGGTTTGGTTCAAGGGTTTGCCGCTGTGTTCGCGCATGGTCAGCGCGTCGGCGAGCATTTGGGTGGGGTGGAACTCGTTGGTCAGACCGTTGAACACGGGCACGCCGGCGTATTTCGCCAATTCTTCGACCACGTCCTGCCCGAAGCCGCGATATTCGATGCCGTCGTACATCCTGCCCAACACGCGGGCGGTGTCTTTGATGCTTTCCTTATGCCCGATTTGGCTGGCGGACGGCTCCAGATAAGTCACCCCCGCCCCTTGGTCGCGCGCGGCGACTTCAAACGCGCAGCGGGTGCGGGTCGATGTTTTTTCAAAAATCAGGGCGATGTTCTTCCCTTTCATCCGCTGCACTTCGCGCCCTGCCTTTTTGGCGGCTTTCAACTCGGCGGCAAGGTCGAGGTAGGCGGTGATTTCTTCGGACGTAAAGTCTAAAAGTTTCAGGAAATGGCGGTTTTTCAGGTTCATATTCGTATTTCTCCTTTCCGGCAGGTCGGGCATTGATGCCCGATATTGTTTTGTATGCGGATTTTGTCAGGCATCATTGCCGACCGTTTTTCAGAGTGCGAAGCCTGCTCCGAAATCAAAACAAGGTCGTCTGAACTTCGCCGCGTTCCAAAGCAAGCAGCGACTGTTTACGGTTCAGACCGCCTGCGTAGCCGGTCAGCTTGCCGTCGCTGCCGATGACGCGGTGGCAGGGAATCAGGATAGAAACCTTGTTCTGTCCGTTGGCGGCGGCAACGGCACGGACGGCTTTGGGATTGCCCAAACGCTGCGCCTGCTCCTTGTAGCTGCGCGTTTCGCCGTAAGGAATCGCCAAGAGCGCATCCCATGCCTGCTTTTGAAATTCGGTACCGATCTGCTCCAAAGGCGTAGCAAAGGTTTTCAGACGACCCTTGAAGTATAAGTCCAATTCCTGCTGCAGAAGTTGCGTTTGCTCATCTTCCCGAAACACAAACCGTCCGTGCAAGGCTTTTTGGACGGCGGTAATTTCCTGCTCCATATGTTTCTGCCCGACAAACTCCAGCAAACACAAGCCCTTACCGCCGAACACCGCCAGCATCTCGCCCAAAGGCGTGGCAATGGCGGCAGCGGTCAGTTCGTTCAAGCTGTCGGGATAAATCGCTTCCAACAGACAGATGGCGCGGCGGATACGGACATATTCTTCGGGCGCGCAGCCGATACGGTCGATAAAATCCTGCTCGAACTGTTTGGCCTCGTGTTCCGTCAGATTGGGATACGGCATGACTTCACACTCAAAAACTTGGGTTTCGAGCCAATGGCGGATTTCATCCCATTTTGACGGCAGGTTGTTTAAGGAAGGCAGGGTAATCATTCGTTTGCTCCGTATCTCTATCATGGATTTGACGGCAAAATCCCCAATTTTCACCATTCCCGAACGCCGGCGCAGGAACGGGCTATGACGTAAATCTTGTGGGTCAGGTTGCGGCGATTCCTAAATATTCGATATTTCTAAAGCCTCAGGGAAAGGAATTAAAGATTTCAGACGACCTGCAAAGGGTCGTCTGAAACCACGGATTTTTACATTTGCGCATTTCGGCACATCATCCAACCGTTTCGGCACATTCCTGCCGCCATTGACAGCCTATAATGAATCCACTTATTCATCAAGCAAAGGAATCATCTATGCAAACCCGCATCCTCTCCGCCGTACTGATGGCTTTTTCAACCGCTGCCTTTGCCGAGGGCGCATTCACGCTGCAATTCGACAACCCGTCCAAAGACGGCGGCTTCACGCAAAACCAGCTTTTGAGCGCGCCTTACAGCTTCGGCTGTTCGGGCGGCAATGCTTCGCCCGCGCTGTCGTGGAAAAATCCGCCCGCAGGGACAAAAAGTTTCGTCCTGACCGTTTACGATAAAGACGCGCCGACCGGTCTGGGCTGGATGCACTGGGTGGTCGCCGACATCCCCGCCGATGTCCGCCGCCTGCCCGCAGGCATTACCGCGCAAGGCGGCAGGCTGCCCAAAGGCGCGCTGCAAACCCGCACAGACTTCGGCACTCCGGGCTACGGCGGCGCATGTCCCCCCGAAGGCAGGAAACACCGCTACGAATTCACACTCACCGCGCTGAAAGTCGCCAAGCTGCCGAACATCACCGCCGAATCCACACCCGCGCTGGTCGGTTTCTTTACTAGGGCAAACAGCTTGGGCGAAGCGAAATTCACGGTCGAACACCAACGCTGACCTGCCCCGTGCGCCGATATGCCGCCGGCTCCGCTTCCGATCGGACCGCCGACGGTACGCAACCGAACCGCTCTTTGAAGCGCGCGCTGAAACGGGACGGGCAGTCATAGCCGACCGCGCCGGCAATCTGCGCCACCGGCCATTGCGTAACCTGCAACAGCGTCAGCGCGCGCATCATGCGTACATCCGTCAGCAGCGTACGGAAATTCGTGTCCTGCCGCGCCAACCGCCGCCGCAACGCAGCCTCGCTGCAATTAAGCCGCTGCGCCAGCATCACCGACGACCAGTCCGCAGCCATATCGGCGGTAATCAGTTTGCGGATTTGCCGCATCAGGTTGAAGCCTTCGTACACGGCAAAACCGATGCCGTCATGCTGCAACCACGCCAACACGCCGCAAAGCGCGGCCTCCGCCGCATTGTGCGGCACTTCTTCATCCGCCAGTACCGCAGCCGCATAATCAAACGCCGCGTTCATCCGCCCGGGGTGCGGCAGCTTCACCGCATCGCACACTGCCTGCGCCGTCCCGTATTGTGCGGCAAACCTTTCTATGGCTTCCTGTTCGAAAGCAATCCATTGCGCCTGATAGAGGTCGTCTGAATCAGGAATATTGATGACGTCAAACGTCTGCCCGCCTGCCAACGCAACAACCTCACCCGCCGCAATCCTCAATTCGCGCCCCGCCCACCGCAGCTTCTTGCATCCGCGCCGCACGATAACCACGGTCGGTTCATGTACCGCCACGCTGCGGTACAAGGCGGTATGATGTTGCACGATGCCGCCTAAAGCACCCAATCGTTCACGCGTATGAAAGTAATTTGACGGCACGGTTATATTCCTCAATGTTTCAACACACAGGGCTGCACATAAGGCGCAGCCCTGTTTACCCTGATTTGGAAGGGGTTACTTCCCAAAAAATAAACAAAATTCTACTGCCCTGAGGGGCCGGGTTTCAACCATATTCCGTCGGCGTGCCTGCAACTTGGCTCCCTCCCCTGTGGGGGAGGGTTGGGGAGAGGGTAAAACGGGGCAGATACAGACAATATTTCCGTTGCCGACCCAATGCCCTCTCCCTAACCCTCTCCCACGGGAGAGGGAATGGATTGCCGTTCAAATAAATCGCTCTACATAAAAATCAATGCGTTATCTCAAACTCACGTTAGATCTAATCAAATTATCGGACATCCATATCCGATAGCCCATCTTCTTTTCAGACGGCCTTTTCAGCCAACAACCGCGCCAATATCCCCTCATACACCGCCGACAGCTTCGGAATATCGTCCAGCCGCACGTTTTCGTTGATTTGGTGGATGGTGGCATTGGACGGGCCTAATTCGATGAGTTCTTTCGCAATGGCTTTGATGAAGCGTCCGTCCGAAGTGCCGCCGGTGGTGGACAATTCGGTCTCTACGCCGCAGGTTTCGGCAATGGCTGCGCGTGCCACGTCGGTCAGTTTGCCCGCGTGGGTCAGGAAGGGCTGCCCCGAGCACGACCACTGCAAATCGTATTGCACGCCGTGTTTGTCCAAAATGGCGTGGACGCGTTGTTTCAGCCCTGCTTCGGTGGACTCGGTGGAGAAGCGGAAATTGAATTTGACGTTCAGCTCGCCCGGAATGACGTTGGTCGCGCCTGTGCCGCCGTTGATATTGGAAATTTGAAAGCTGGTCGGTGGGAAGTATTCGTTGCCTTCGTCCCAGACTTCCTGCGTCAGCTCTAACAAGGCCGGGGCAAAAGTGTGGACGGGGTTGATTGCCAAATGGGGATAGGCGATATGGCCTTGCTTGCCTTTGACGGTCAGGTTGCCCGACAGCGAGCCGCGTCGGCCGTTTTTAATCATATCGCCCAATTTGTCCACGGCGGTCGGTTCGCCGACGATGCAGTAGTCGATAAGCTCGTCGCGCGCTTTCAATACATCGACGACTTTGGTCGTACCGTCCAGCGCGTCGCCCTCTTCGTCGGAAGTAATCAGGAGCGCAATGCTGCCTTGGTGGTCGGGATGTTCGGCAACAAAGCGTTCGCAGGCGGTAACGAAGCAGGCGATGCTGGTTTTCATGTCCGCCGCGCCGCGCCCGTATAATCTTCCGTCGCGCTCGGTCGGCTCGAACGGGGGCGAATCCCATTTTTCAACAGGGCCTGTCGGCACGACGTCGGTATGCCCTGCAAAACAGACGACAGGAGCTTTCGTGCCGCGTCGCAACCAGATGTTTTTGGTGTCGCCGAAATGGAGTTCTTCAGCCGCAAAACCGATTTTGTGCAGGCGTTCGGCAAGCAGTTTTTGGCAATTTCGGTCGTCGGGGGTAACGGACGGGCGGGAAATCAACGCTTTGGCGAGTTCTAGGGATTGGGTTTCGGTCATTTTTTGGTTTTCTTGTTGATTGTGAATATTTGGAACAGGTCGTCTGAAAATCAGTTTCGGGTTTCAGACGACCTTTTTATAGCAAATTATATAGCGTCCGATGCTTGAATTCATTGCTATACGGAAATGGAGACACGGAATATTTTCTATTTTAGCCCACCACACCGCCCTACTCGTCCGCAGGCTTCTGCCCTTTGCGTTCCGCTTTTCTGGCTTCGCGTATGGCTTTGAGTTCGGCTTCTTTTTGGCGGGCTTTTTTGAGCCATGTTTCCCATTGGTTCGGCGTTTCTAGGGTGATTCTGCCGATTTTGCCTTCGCGGAAGTCGGTGAGGATGTTTTCGGCGGCTTTTTGGTAGTTGACCCGTCCGCCGCTCAAGACTGCGCCGCGTTTTTTGGCTATCCATTCGAGCCATGAATTGTCGTCCCAGTGGCTGCTGGGGTCTTTGTCGGCTTGGTAGCGTTCTTGCAACATGGGCAGGTAGTGGCGGCGGAGGTAGTCTAGGAGCTCGAGGGCGACTTCTTCTTCGTCCAGCGCATTGCGTCCGACTGCACCGCCGGCGGCAAGGTTGTAGCCGCCTTCTTCGACGATGATTTTCGGCCACAGCATTCCGGGGGTGTCGTAGAGCCAGAAGTCGTCGGCGAGGAAAAGGCGTTGTTCGGCTTTGGTGATACCGGGTTCGTTGCCGGTTTTGGCGGATTTTTTGCCTATCATGCCGTTGATGAGGGTGGATTTGCCGACGTTGGGGATGCCGCAGATGAGGACGCGCAGGGGTTTTTCTATGCCTTGGCGGTGGGGAATCATGGCGCGGCAGGCTTGGGTGATTTTGCCGTGTGCGCCGGTTTCGGAGGAATCGAGGGCGATGGCGCGGGTGTCGGGGCGGCTGTTGTAGTGTTCGAGCCAGATTTTGGTGCGCTCGGGGTCGGCAAGGTCTTGTTTGTTGAGGATTTTGAGTTTGGGTTTGCCTTTGGAAAGCTGGGCAAGCAGGGGGTTTTCGCTGGAGGCGGGCATTCGTGCGTCCAGCATTTCAATCACCATATCGACGCTTTTGGCGCGCTCGGCGATGGCTTTTTTTGCTTTGTTCATGTGGCCGGGAAACCATTGGATTGCCATGTTTTGTTCTTTCTGTCTGATTTGCGGTGGGGTCGTCTGAAAAGCGGTTCGGCGGTGTTTTCAGACGACCTGAGGTTTGTCCGTTTTCTGTGCAAAGGTCGTCTGAAAGCCTACGCGGTTTTTCAGACGACCTTTTGGTTTGGGGCGCTCAAGGTTTAGAGGTTGCCGCGTTCGTAGCGGTAGTAGCCGGCTTCGTCCATACATTGTTCGAGGGATTTGGATTCGCGCCCATGTTTGGCGTCGTGTTGCGCTTGTGATTTGCAAACGTTGATTTGGCGGGAAACTTCGGATTCGCTCGCGCCGGTGCGGTGCCAACGGTAGGCGGGGATTTCGGCGGCGCAGGCGGCGAGTGTGCAGGCGAATGCGAGGGTGAGGATGTGTTTCATGGGTTTCTCCTTTTATAATGGATTAAATTTAAACCAGGACGGCGTTGCCTCGCCTTGCCGTACTATTTGTACTGTCTGCGGCTTCGCCGCCTTGTCCTGATTTTTGTTAATCCACTATATATCGAAAAGGTCGTCTGAAAAGGGAAATCAGCGTCCGGACAGGTTTTGCGCCTGTCTGTGGCGGACCAGCAGTTCGTAATGTCCTTGCAGGCGCTGGGCGAGTTTTTCGACGACATAGACGGAACGGTGCTGCCCGCCGGTACAGCCGATGGCGATGGTCACGTAGCTGCGGCTTTCTTTTTGCAGGCGCGGGAGCCAATGGTTCATAAAGTGGTCGATGTCGTCGACCATTTCCTGCACCAGGGGCTGCTGGTCGAGATACGCTTGAATGGGAGCGTCCATGCCGGTGTAGGGGCGCAGCTCGGGATCGTAATAGGGATTGGGCAGGCTGCGCATATCAAACATGAAATCGGCGTTGTTCGGCACGCCGTATTTGAAGCCGAAAGACTCGAGGATTACCAAAAGCCCCCTGCGTTCGATGTTGAGCCATTGTTGAACGGCATAACGCAGTTGCTGCGCGTTCATTTTGGATGTGTCGATGCAATAGGCAATGTCTTTGAGCGGGAATAGCCATTCGCGTTCTTTTTGCAGGCTTTCCAACAGGGTAAGGCTCAATCCGGACAGCGGATGGCCGCGCCGCGTTTCGGAAAAACGGCGCACCAGCACGCTTTCTTCTGCTTCAACAAACAATACTTCGACCTGATGCCCTTCATCGCGCAGGTATTGGATTTGCTCTTGCGCTTCCTGAATATTGATGCCGGAACGGACATCGACGCTCACGCCGAGTTTGGTTTCATCGGCACGTTCGATGTGGTGCAGCACCAGCGAGGGCAGCATTTCCAGCGGCAGGTTGTCCACGCAAAAATAGCCGAGGTCTTCGAGCTGCTTGAGGGCAACGGACTTACCCGAGCCGGACAATCCGCTAATCAGGACGATTTTCATGGTTTTGTTCGTTTTCTTTGAGTTGTGTTTGATGGCGTTCGAGGAATTCTTTGGTGCTGTCTTTGCCGCGCAACTGGAGGATGTAGTTGCGCACCGCCGCTTCAACCAATACCGCAAGGTTTCGACCGACGGCGACTGGCAGGGTGACGGAACGGACGTTCACATTGAGGATGGACTCGGTTTCCGTGCGTATGCTCAAGCGGTCAAGCTGCTTCATGTAATCGTCGTCGGCAGCGGCAAGGTTGATGATCAGCTGGAGGATTTTTTTCGGACGGATAGAAGTTTCGCCGAAAATGTGGCGAATGTTGAGTATGCCCAAACCGCGCACTTCAAGGAAATCGCGCAGCATCGGCGGGCAGCGGCCTTCGAGCGTTTCGGGGCCGGTACGGAACAGCTCGACCGCATCATCGGCAATCAGACTGTGTCCGCGCGAAATCAATTCTAACGCCAACTCGCTTTTACCCAAGCCGGAATGACCGGTAATCAACACGCCGACTTCAAATACATCGAGGAATACGCCGTGTTTGACGATGGAAGTCGCCAACGTGCGTTGCAGATAAATCCGCAACACATCCATCAAATACGGGCTTTCGAGCTTGGAAGTCAGCAGCGGGATGTCGTTTTTATGGCAGTAGTCGCGCAATTTGGGCGAAACCGCCAGACCGTTGGCAACGATGACCAGCGACATGGGAATATCAAAGAGTTCGCTGAAGTCGTAATTCAACTCGCCCGATTCGAGGCGCTTGAGATATTCGGCTTCGGCAACGCCGACGACTTGGATTTGATTGGGATGGATAAAATTCAAATGGCCGACCAACGCCAAAACGGGTTTGTCGGCCTCTACTCCGATGCGGTTGTCCGCACCCGAATTGCCTGCCGCCCAAGCAAGTTGGAGCTTGTGCTGATTATCGGAAAACAGGCGGCGGACCGATATACTGGGCATTTTTTACTCTTCTGCCAGAAGTTTGCGCACCTCCTCGGCAGAGGTTGCGGACATCAAGGCTTCACGGACGGCTTTTTGCGAGAATCTGCCCGCCAGTTTGGACAAGACTTCCAAATGCTCGCCGGTCGCATTTTCCGGCACCAGCAAAGTGAAAATCAGGGATACGGGTTTGCCGTCGGGCGCATCGAAAGCAACCGGTTCTTTCGTGCGGATAAACGCGCCGGTAGCTTTTTTCACGCAGGCATGACGACCGTGCGGAATGGCGACGCCCTGACCCAAGCCGGTCGAACCCAGCTTTTCGCGGGCAAACAGGCAGTCGAAGACATCGCCGTGAGGTAATTCTGCTTCATGTTCAAGCAGCAGGCCCGCTTCTTCAAACAAGCGTTTTTTGCTGCCGACTTCCAAGTCTAAAACGATATGGGACAAAGGCAAAATTTCGCCGATAAGGCTCATAGAAATCTCTTTTGATGTGGCAAAATGAAATGGAATTGTACCGACTGTCTGTACAAACCTCAATCCTGAACACGCAATTTACACTCAGATTGCTAACAAGAAACGCTGCTTCTTTGATATTTCTTAACCCATACACAAGGTCGTCTGAAAACGGCGGCAAGTGGTTTATTACGGGTTCGGATACCAGATATAGTGGATTAAATTTAAATCAGGACAAGGCGACGAAGCCGCAGACAGTACAGATAGTACGGAACCGATTCACTTGGTGCTTCAGCACCTTAGAGAATCGTTCTCTTTGAGCTAAGGCGAGGCAACGCCGTACTGGTTTAAAGTTAATCCACTATAAAACCCAGCGCCATCATCAATCCGCCCTTCCCTAAAAACACAAAACGTCGTCTGAAACCCTTTTCAGACGACGTGTTATCCATTCTATTGCCTTACAATCGTGTAGCAGCCACAGTCCACAAATAATGCCCCGACAGACCCAAGAAACAGAGCAGACCAATATGGTTGTTATCCAAAAACACTTTAAAACAAGTCTGGCGGTCGCGGGTTTTGATGGCATGGTATTGACCGATTTGCAGCCACGCTACCGCAGGCAGCATGATCCAATACGGCCATGTCGCACCGATTTTCACGCCCAACACCGCTATCAGCGCGGTAAACCAAAAATGACAGAGCATGGAAGCGGAAATATCGTGATCGCCGAACGTGATTGCCGAAGTTTTAATCCCGATTTTCAAATCGTCTTCCTTGTCCGCCATCGCATAAATCGTGTCGTAGGCAAGCGTCCACAAAGCATTGGCGGTAAACATCAGCCACGCCGTAGAAGGCACGCCGCTGCGGACGGCGGCAAACGCCATCGGAATCCCGAAAGAAAACGCCAGCCCCAAATAAAACTGCGGCAGCGGGAAAAACCGTTTGGTAAAGGGGTAAGTCATCGCCAAAAACAGCGCGGGAACGCTCATCACCCAAGTCAACAGGTTCAGCGGCGTCATGCAGAGGGCGGCAAGCAGGCAGAGGATGACGGTCAGCAGAATCGCTTCCGTTTTAGAAACCAACCCGCGGGCAAAGGGGCGGTTTTTCGTGCGCTCGACCGAGCCGTCAAAATTGCGGTCGGCAAAGTCGTTGATCACGCAGCCTGCGCTGCGCATAAAGAATGTACCGGCGGTAAACGCCCAAAAAATATCCGCTTCGGGAATCCCTTCCGAAGCGACCCATAACGCCCAATAGGTCGGCCAAAGCAGCAGCAACGTGCCGATAGGCTTGTCGATGCGCATCAATTTGCCGTATACCAAAATGCGGGCAACGGCGTGGCGGTTGAGAAAATGTAGGAGAAAACGTCTTATCTTCATGTCGGTAATTTAAATTCTATGGCAAACCCGGACAAACCTCGCATCCCTTTTCAGACTTTGCCGTTACCTTATTAAAATTCTTGTAACTGTTTCGACGGAAACTTGCCTATTATAAGCTAATTTTCAAGAATGATGATTAAATTTAAACATTTATGACAAAAATTAAACAGGGTGCTATTTGGAAGTCTGGGAATGATTCTAGAAAATACAATACAAACATCTAAAATAAAATACTTAAAAATCAATAAGAAATCACTCTAAAAACACCACTCTTCTACCACATACCCAACTTACCTAAATCATCCATTTAATACGAAAAAATCCTTCTTCATTACAAAACAAATAATCGGTTTTCCCAAGAATAAGGTCGTCTGAAATGCAACTTACCAGTTTTCAGACGACTCTGTCTTACTGCAAACATCAGGATTACAACATTTAAAACAACTCATCCGCCCGCAGATAGCGCCATTTACCGGGCGGCAGTTTGCCCAGTTTGACTTTACCCATTCGAATCCGCTTCAGCCCGACGACACGCAAACCGACGAGTTCGCACATACGGCGGATTTGCCGCTTTTTGCCTTGTTTCAACACGAAACGCAGCTGGTCTTCGTTTTGCCATTCTACTTTGGCGGGGCGCAGTTTCTCGCCGTCCAAACTCAATCCGTGGTTAAGCAAGGCAAGCCCTCTTTCGTCCAATTTGCCGCGTACGCGCACTAAATATTCTTTTTCACTGCCGCTGTTTTCACCGATAAGCTGCTTGGCGATGCGGCCGTCCTGCGTCAACACCAGCAATCCGACGGAATCGATGTCCAACCTGCCGGCGGGCGCCAAGCCGAATTTGTGTTTTTCGCTGAACGGAATGCGGCTGTCGTCGCCTTCCCAACGGTTGTCGGCGGTAATCAGCTCGGCGGCGGATTTGTAGCCTTTTTCCGCCTGCGCGCTGACGTAGCCGACGGGCTTGTTAAGCAGGATAGTAACGCGTTCCGCTTGTTTTTCATGCGCCTGCCGGTTGAGGTCGATACGGTCGCGTTCGGTCACTTTCTGACCGAGTACGGCGGTTTGCCCGTTAACCTTGACCCAGCCTTGCTCGATGTAGCTGTCCGCCTCGCGGCGCGAGCATAAGCCCAATTGCGCCATACGCTTGGAAAGGCGCATGGTTTCTTCGGATGTATTTTCCATAATATGTCTGAATTTAAAAGAGAAAACGGATTATATCACTGCAATAGGAAAGGTCGTCTGAAAAGAAATCAAGAGACCCTTTCAGACGACCTTATCTTTTCAAGACTAGATCAGGCTTAAGAATATTGTTTTAAGAGTTCGCGGAACTGCGTGCCGGTTTCCGGATGTTTCAAGCCGTAGGCAACGGTAGCTTCGAGATAACCCAGTTTGCTGCCGCAGTCGTAGCGTTTGCCGTCGAAGGCATGGGCGAGAACGAACTCGTGATCCAACAGGCGGGCAATGCCGTCGGTCAGTTGGATTTCGTTGCCTGCACCGCGCGGCAGGTTTTCCAGAAGGCTGAAAATGCGGGGAGTCAGGATATAACGACCGACAACGGCAAGATTGGACGGTGCTTCTTCAGGTTTCGGTTTCTCTACAATATTGGTAATCCGTTGAAAGCTGTTTAATTTTTCCACTTCTACAATGCCGTAAGAACCGGTTTGTGACGGATCGACGGTTTCCACGCCCAAAACGCTGTTGCCGCTTTGATTGTAGATATCGACCATTTGCTTCAGTGCGCCTTTGGGCGCATCAATCAGGTCGTCGGCGAGAATAACGGCAAAGGGTTCGTCGCCCACTGCGGCACGGGCGCACAATACAGCGTGTCCTAAGCCTAATGCTTCGGCTTGGCGGATGTAAAGGCAGGTAATGTTAGAAGGCAGAATATCTTTGACGTGTTCCAACAGTTTGTCTTTTTGACGCATTTCCAATTCGGTTTCCAGTTCGTAGGCTTTGTCGAAATGGTCTTCGATGCTGCGTTTGTTGCGACCGGTGATGAACACCATTTCTGTGCAACCGGCTTCTACTGCTTCTTCTACCGCGTATTGAATCAACGGTTTATCGACGATAGGCAGCATTTCTTTCGGACTGGCTTTGGTGGCAGGCAGAAAGCGCGTACCCATACCGGCTACGGGGAAAACGGCTTTTTTAATCGGTCTCATAAACTTTCCTCTTACTTTATATTTCAAAGTACCAGTTATCCGGGAGCACAATAATTCATCTGCTTCATTCCCAGACCACATTGTCAAACAAAAAAATGATTTTGTAATAATCATCAATGTGTTAATTGTATCATGACATAATTTCACTGTAACAACCTCAACCGTAAAGCACAGCAAAATCCTGTATCCGTATTTTCACTTTACCCCCTTCCGACCGGCACAATAATACTGGTAACGTTCTGCCAACCCATACAATATCAGTGCAGTCAATCCCCAAATATCGTAGTGCAAATACGGCAAAACAGGCGTAACAATCATATTGCCTTCATAGATGAAGCTGCGGCTGCCATAGTTGTCCATATCTAATGCAAAATCCAATGGCAAGTAAAAGATTTCAGCCACTTCCCCTCTATTGACGCAAGTTGGCGGATTTTCCGGACAGAGCGCCAAAACCGGATGCACTTCATAACCGGACGGCGTGTAATAAGGCGGCAACAGTGGAAAAACCTGCCAAAAATGCGGTGCAATTCCTGTCTCCTCTTCAGTTTCACGCAATGCCGTCACAATAAAGTCTTTATCCCCTTCGTCTGACCTACCGCCGGCAAAAGCAATCTGCCCGGTATGGTGTCGCAGGGTGTCGGCGCGACGCGTCAGCATAATTTGCCACTGCCCTTCCCGCCGAACGACTGCCAGCAAAACGGCGGCTGTTTTACCTTTCTGCCGGACAAAACGGTTTCGTTCCTCTTGCGCTATGCTGGCATAACGAAATGCCTGCCCGAAAAAATCCACAAGATCGGTCTGCCTCATCTCCATATACAGACTCCGAAAACAATGATTGATAGGTCGTCTGAAAAAAGAATATTACATTAGGTTTACGGTTGCTTAAAGCTCACGAATCTACAAAGACAAGCGCTTGTGATAAAGTATCGGCTGTTTTCACGACGGATTATCTGCGCTTCAGTCCGTTTTTTTTGAATAAAGGCTTATCATGTTTTTGTCTCCGTCCCATATCCGCACACTGACAGCCGCCGTCATGTTGCTTTTTTCTACCCAAACCATCGCCGCCAAACAAGAATCTGTACCAGAAGTTAAAATCCAATCCCAAACCATTCAGAAAAAAAACCGCCGTACGCCTGAAGCAAGGCTCGCCGAACAAGAACGCTTGATTGCTGCAAACGATCGCGCTTGGAAAGTTTTCACGCTTTTAGGCGGCGAGATGGCTTTGCAAAAAGGGGATGCCGGTATGGCTTTGGGCACCTATATGCATATGCTCGACCGCACAAAATCACCCGACGTAGCAGAACGCGCATTGGAAATGGCGGTTTCACTCAATGCATTTGAACAGGCCGAATTGATTTATCAAAAATGGCGGGAAATCGAACCTGTTCCGGGTGCAGCGCAAAAACGCATGACTTGGCTGCGCGACCTTCTACTCGGAAAAAACGACAAACACCTTAGCGGCTTGGATGAAGTCCTTGCAGGCGCTACCGAAGAACAAAACCGCCGTATTTTCCTACTTCTAGCCCAAACCGCCGTCCAGCAGCCTGATTTAGCAGAAAAGGCCTCGGCACAAGTTCATAAAGAAACACTCAAATATCCTGAAATGCCTGAAGCGGCGATTGCAGATGCCATTTACAGCGCATACGACGGCAAGAAAAAAAATGCCATCGCCGCCCTGCAAAGACTCGCCAAACTGGATTCAGAAATCCTGCCTCCGACCATGCTCACCTTGCGCCTGATGGCGCAACGCAGTCCGGAAATCCTCAACGGATTCTTCGAACAAACCGACACGCGCAAACTGTCATCCGTATGGCAGGAGCTTGAAATCACCAACCTGGTTGCCAACCACCGCCCCGACAAGGCATACAGTCGTCTGAAAACGTTACTGGAAGACAACCCCTCGCCCGATTTGTTTATCCAGGCTGCGATACTTTCCTCCAGCCGTAAAGATGACTTATCCGTTGTCAACCATTACCTCGAAAAAGCCTACCAATCCGGCACAAGCCAACAACAAAGCCGTGCCGCACTGATCGGCGCCATGACTTATGCCGATGCCAAAGATTACGTCAAGGCCAAACAATGGCTCGGCAAAATCAATTCTGCGGATTACATTTTCGACAAAACCGTTCTCGGCGCTTCGCTCGAAGCCGAACAAGGCAACGGCAAAGCCGCGTGGGAATTGGCACAACGTGCGCTCAAACTGCCCGAGCAGCAAGGACGCTTTTTCGGTGCGCGCGAATTACAACGTGTTTCCCTGTTCGCCATCGCCAAACATGACAACCCAAAAAAAGCACTATCAGAGTTGAATACACTCATGGTAAAAGCTTCCAAACAGCCTGATGCCAACCAATTGCTGCCCGACATTCTCTATCAACGCGCCATGGTTTACGACAAAATTGGAGAGCGCGACAAAGCCATTGCCGACCTTCGCCGCCAGTTGGAAATATCCCCCGACAGCACCAGCGGCATGAACGCACTAGGCTACATCATGCTTTCTTCCCCGAAATATGATTTAAACGAAGCATTCAAACTGATTCAGACCGCGTATCAGGTTGAGCCGGAAAATCCCGCCGTCAACGACAGTCTCGGTTGGGCATATTATCTGAAAGGTGATGCCGAAACCGCCCTGCCCTACCTGCAATACGCCTTCGAGCAATATCCCGACGCCGAAGTCGCCTCGCATTTGGGCGAAGTCTTGTGGAAGCTCGGCAAGCAAGAAGATGCCAAAGCCGTTTGGACCGAAGGTTTGAAACAAGAAGGCGACATCGGTTTATTGAAAAAAACCATGCGCAGATTCAACATCCCCGTTCCCCCGCGCAAAAAACACCCTTCCGCTAAAACAAAATAAAAACAGGTCGTCTGAAAACTTTTCAGACGACCCTTCCCCTGCACAGGATTTATCATGAAACAGACCAACATATTATCTGCAGCCGCCCTAACCCTCCTCATCACCGCCTGCGCCCGCCCCGATCTCCCGCAGCAAAATGGTTGGCAACCGGCTGAAACAGTCAACGATTTTTCTGCCGAAGGACGAATTGCCGTCAAACTTGAAGGCAAAGGCTCTTACGCCAACTTCGATTGGACATACCAAAACCAAGTCCAAACCATCAACATCAACACCCCAATCGGCAGCACCGTAGGGCAGTTGTGTCAAGACAATCAAGGCGTATTGGCTGTCGATAACAAAGGCCGTACATATGAAGCCTCCACGGCACAAGAACTTAGCAACCGCCTATTGGGATTCGAACTCCCCATTCAATACCTACACATTTGGGCAAGCGGAAAACGTGTAGCCAGCGCACCATACCAACTGCTCCCGGACAGCCGCCTGCAACAATTCGACTGGACAATTTCCCGCACACTCAACAGCAACGGCAAACCCAAAACCCTCCTATTGGAAAGCCCGAAACTCACTCTGCGCTTGGCATTTGACAATCTCGACGATCATCCCGAGGGCGACACCCAAACCCAATGTGCCGCCAGAAAATAACTATCTTGCCAGACAACCGTAAACAAAATGATTCCAAACGAAGCACAAGCCTTCCCGGCTCCTGCCAAACTCAACCTAGATCTCAGAATCACCGGAAAACGCGCAGACGGCTACCACAACCTAGAAAGCATTTTCTGCCTGATTGACTTATGCGATACCGTTTATCTGAAACCACGCTCAGACGACCTTATCATACTTCACACACCGACAGGCGATATTCCACCGGAACAAGACCTGGCATACCGTGCCGCATCTTTACTGCAAAAACACACTAACTCAAAATTAGGTGTTGAAATTTGGTTGGATAAAAAAATCCCGACAGGAGCCGGCTTGGGAGGGGGCAGCTCAGATGCAGCAACCATACTCACCGTATTGAACCATTGGTGGGAATGCGGATTATCCCGCCAACAGTTAATTGATTTAGGTGCGACCCTGGGGGCAGATATTCCCTTCTTCATTTTTGGCAAAAATGCCTTTGCCAAAGGCATAGGCGAGCAATTATCCCCTATTGACATACCGAAGCAATGGTATGTCGTCATCAAACCCAAGGCCCATGTTTCCACTCCCAAAATTTTCTCGCATGAAAACTTGACACGAAATTCCAAACCAAGCATAATGCCGACTTTCCATTCTTTGCAGCCGTTTAGAAATGATATGCAGGCTGTTGTTTTTGAGGAATATCCTAAAGTTTGGAAAGCTTATTGTGAATTATCCAAATATGGTTCTGCATTAATGACAGGATCTGGAGCGTGTATATTTCTCTCTACGGATAGCCAGCAAGAAGCAAACAATATATACCAACAAGTTTCACAATCATATGAAGCATATTGTGTTGAAGGTTTAGACGTTCATCCTTTGTTTCAAATGATTTGATAAAGTTGGGGAGTCGTCAAGCGGTTAAGACACTGGATTTTGATTCCAGCATGCGAAGGTTCGAATCCTTCCTCCCCAGCCAAATAAGAGCGTGTAAGTTTCCTTACACGCTCTTTTATGTTGAAAATCAATGATAACGCTGAAAAACTTTGTTTTATAGTGATAAATTTGGATTGAAATGAGGCGCGATAGCGATGTCACGCCACAAATTTAATTCACTATGCCGGTCATTATGCGTATAATAACGCCCATAATGTCTTAGACATAAAGCAGAGGGAAGCATGACGTTTTCTGAGCGGAAGTTAAACATAAAATCAGGTGAAGATATGGCTGCATACGACAGTTTGATGGTATTTACCGGTAATGCAAATCCGGAATTGGCACAACGTGTTGTCAAACACTTGGATATTTCATTGGGCGAGGCCACAGTATCCAAATTCTCAGACGGCGAAATTGCCGTTGAATTGATGGAAAATGTACGCGGTCGTGACGTTTTCATTCTGCAGCCTACTTGCGCTCCTACTAACGACAACCTGATGGAAATCCTGACAATGGCAGATGCGCTGAAGCGCGCCTCAGCCGGTCGTATTACCGCAGCAATTCCTTATTTCGGCTATGCACGGCAAGATCGCCGTCCGCGTTCCGTGCGCGTTCCGATTTCCGCCAAACTGGTGGCGAATATGTTGTATTCGGCAGGTATCGACCGCGTTTTGACCGTTGATCTGCATGCCGACCAAATTCAGGGTTTCTTTGATATCCCTGTCGACAACATCTATGCCACTCCTATTCTGTTGAATGACATCAAACAGCAGCGGATTGAAAACCTGACCGTAGTCAGCCCGGACATCGGTGGCGTAGTCCGTGCCCGTGCTGTGGCCAAATCATTAAATGCCGATTTGGCGATTATCGACAAACGCCGCCCGAAAGCCAATGTAGCGGAAGTTATGAACATTATCGGCGACATCCAAGGCCGTACTTGCCTGATTGTCGATGACATGATTGATACTGCAAATACGCTGTGTAAAGCCGCCGTCGCTTTGAAAGAGCGTGGCGCGGAGCGAGTCTTGGCTTATGCCAGCCATGCCGTATTCTCAGGAGAGGCAGTCAGCCGTATTGCCTCGTCTGAAATTGACCAAGTTGTTGTTACCGACACTATCCCTCTGTCTGAAGCGGCCAAACAATGCGACCGTATCCGTCAAGTGACGATTGCCGGCCTTTTGGCTGAAACGGTCCGCCGCATCAGCAATGAAGAATCCGTCTCATATCTTTTCAATGAAGAAGTGATGACAGGCAGCATGTTGCTGCCATAACCCCGAAGCCGTCTTAAGCTGGTCGCGGCCGATGACGGTAGTTTTATTTAATTTGGAGTATTTAACATGACTTATGAAATTCAAGCCTCTGTTCGTGAAGCACAAGGCACTGGTGCGAGCCGCCGCCTGCGTCGCGAAGGCCAAATCCCCGGCATTTTGTACGGTGAAGGTCAAGAGCCCATTGCAATTGCTGTGGATCACAAAACCGTATTTTACGCATTGGAAAAAGAATCTTTCCACACTGCACTGATCAAACTGTCCCTGAACGGTGAAACCAAAGACGTTATCGTCCGCGATTTCCAAATGCACCCGTTCCGTCGCGAAGTTCAACATATCGACTTCCAAGCTGTTAAAGCCGACCAACCTGTACGCATCCGCGTTCCTCTGCACATTGTTAACGCTGAAAGCTCTCAAGCCGTTAAACTGCAAGGCGGTCGCGTATCTTTGTTGAACACTACTGTTGAAGTGGTTGCTTTGCCTGCCAACATCCCTGCTTACTTGGATCTGGACTGCGCTAAAGTCGTTGCCGGCGACATCCTTCACCTGTCTGACATTCAACTGCCTGAAGGTGTAGAAAGCGTTTCTCTAAAACGTAACGAAAACCTGGCGGTTGCTACCGTTACCGGTAAAAAACGCTAATTCCTTATGTGGAAATAAAAACCGCACCGAATGGTGCGGTTTTTATATTATTATTAAAAT
>NZ_CEXQBZ010000009.1:0-19072 GCF_982712965.1 Neisseria flava
TTGGAAATCCTCACAAGGTGTCCAACCTTGTTGCGGTTTCCGCCTTGAATCTTCCGCTTTGTGAACAAAAATCCACTTGGAAAATTAAATGTCGACAGCCCCTAGGATAATAGGTCGTCTGAAAAATAGAGAATCCTCTAAGGCAGTATGTGCAATACCATCTTCCATCTTTTCCCGAAAGTCATCCCATGAGCCTGAAAGCACAATTAACCGAAGACATGAAAACCGCGATGCGTGCCAAAGATCAAATTACTTTGAGCACCATCCGCCTCATCAATGCCGCCATCAAACAATTCGAAGTGGACGAGCGCACCGAAGCCGATGACGGCAAAGTGATCGCCATCATCACCAAAATGGTCAAACAGCGCAAAGACAGCGCCAACATCTACACCGAAGCAGGCCGTCAGGACTTGGCGGACAAAGAAAATGCCGAAATCGAAATCCTGCACCGCTACCTGCCGCAAATGATGTCTGCCGAAGAAATCCGCACTGCTGTGGAAACCGTAATCGCCATGACCGGGGCTTCCGGTATGGCCGACATGGGTAAAGCCATGGGCGTATTGAAAACCCAGTTGGCAGGCAAAGCCGATATGGGCGAAGTCAACAAAATCCTCAAAGCTGCGCTGACTTCATAATTGAATGAAGTCTGACCACCTTGGGTGGATTCAAGAAAAACAAAAAGGTCGTCTGAAACCGATATTTCGGGTTTCAGACGACCTTTTTCCTTCTACTGAACTGTTTTGTTTTTTAAACCGCTTCAGCTTCTTCTGCGAGGAAACCGCGCAGTTTTTGCATGGCTTTGGCTTCTATTTGGCGGATGCGCTCGGCAGATACGCCGTATTCGGCTGCCAATTCGTGCAGGGTCAATCCGCCATCGTCTTGCAGCCAGCGGCTTTCTACGATGCGGCGGCTGCGGTCGTCCAGTTGCGCCAATGCGTTTTGCAGACCTTCGGTTTGCAGGGCGTAGTGGGCTTGCTTGGACAGTTGGCGGCTGGGTTCGGCATCGTGGTCGGCAAGCCAGTCGATAGGGGCGAAGCTGTCTTCGTCATCGTTGTTGTCCGCCATGATGGCAATGTCGTGTCCGGTCATGCGTTGTTCCATTTCCATGACTTCAGACAATTTGACGCCCAAATCGTCGGCGATGTCTTGCGCTTCTTTCGGAGACAAGGCATTCAGGTTTTTACGCATGCTGCGCAGATTGAAGAACAGTTTGCGTTGCGGCTTGGTGGTCGCTACGCGTACCAGTCGCCAGTTGCGTAGGATAAATTCGTGGATTTCGGCCTTAATCCAGTGTACGGCGAATGAAAACAGGCGCGCGCCACGACTCGGCTCGTAGCGTTTGACCGCTTTCATCAGTCCGATGTTGCCTTCTTGGATAAGGTCGGCTTGGTTCAGACCATAGCCGTCGTAGCCTCGTGCGATGGATACGACGACGCGCAAATGGGAAAGAATGAGTTGTTTGGCGGCGTTAAGGTCGCCTTTTTGTTGACGCTCCGCGAGTTGGCTTTCTTCTTCGGGCGTCAGCATGGGAATGCTGTTAACAGTGTGAATGTATTGCTCAAGGCTGCCGTTGCCACTGTGAATGACGGGTAATGCAAAGGCGTTGTTCATAAGAAGTGCTTTCCTTTATATGATGCAGAGACTGTTGTTTACTTGTTGTTTGCCGTGCAGTATATCACTGCCTGTTGCCCTATCGTATGTTGTCAAATGCCTTTTTCTGTAAAAGACTGTTTGATAGGTGAATTTTTATCTTTTATAAAATTCGATTGATTTTGAAAATTTGACTGGTTTACTGGGAATAAGTTCAGTATATTACAAACATTCTTGTATGTAAATAATAAAGTTCAAGAAAAACGGCCTTATAAAAAGACCGCTTTTTTAAACTCAATCTGATTTTTTCCTGATTAAAAACAGTGCGATGGCAATGATTGATAATATTCCGATCAGCCACAGCGAACCGCCTGCCTTCATATAAGGGGTTTCGCCGACATAGCCTTTAATGTGCCCTTCCAAGACGGCATCGGTATTGGGTTCGCTCTCGGCGATGATGCTGCCTTTGGGAGAAATAATGGCGGTTGCGCCGGTATTGGTGGCACGGACCATATAGCGTCCAAGCTCCATCGCGCGGGCTTGGGATTGCTGGAGCTGTTGATACATGGCGTTGGAATCGCCGTACCACGCCATATTGCTGACGTTGGCAAGCAGTGTGGCGTTTTTGGCGGTGGCGATGAGTTCGTCGCCGAAGCCGTCTTCATAGCAAATATTAAAGGCGATTTTTTGACCTTTCATGGTTAAGGGAGCCTGTGCTGCTCCGCCGCGACGGAAGTCGGCAAGCGGCATATTCATCAGCTTGTACAGCGGTTCGGTCAGAAAAGGCAGCGGTTTGTATTCGCCAAAGGGAACTAAATGATTCTTGGCGTAATACGGAAGGTCGTCTGAAACATCATCGTAGTCGCTCAAATTTATTACGGCGTTTTCATACCCACTGCCGTCCGCGGTGTATTGACCGATACCGACAGCCAATGCGCTGCCGTTCGTGCGCGCCTGCTCGGCAAACTGGGTCAGGATGTTTTCCGGCAAATCCTGACGCATCACGGGCAATGCGGTTTCTGGCAGGATAACGATGTCGGCAGATGTTTTGCTGATTTGACCGTAGTATTTCTGAATGGTGGGGACAACTTGTTCTTCGTCCCATTTCAGGCTCTGCTCGATATTGCCTTGAACCAGCGCGACGGTACTGGTGCTACCGTCGGGTTTGGTAAAGTCGGCTTGCTGGGCGATAAAGCCGACAGTGCAAAGCATGACAATCATGCACATCGGCAGCAGGCGCTGTTTCAGACGACCCGTATTGTCAATCAGCAACACCAGCCACGCGCTGACAAATGCCGTCGCAAGCGTAACCAGATGAATACCGCCCAAAGGCGCAAAGCCGGCAAGCGGGCTTTCTTTGACGATTTGCGAATAGCCGAGCGCGCCCCAGCCGAAGCCGGTCAATAATCGTTCGCGGGCAAATTCCGCCAGCGTCCACAAAATCGGCAAAACGATGCCGACCTTAACCCAGCGCGGCAGATGAAATTTCTTCCACAGCCAAAAACAGGCGGCAGGATACAGTGCAAGAAACGCAGGCAGCAGGAAAGTCAGCGGAATTGCGTATAAATTAGGCAAACCGGAGACATCGTGCAGCGCGGTATGTATCCAGTAAAACTGCGTCGTATAAGCAATCAGCCCAAACAGATAGGCGGTGGAAACAGCAAAGCGCGGACGCAGTTCAATCAGTCGGATCAATGCGCCAAACAACAAGGGCATCAACCAAAAATGGTAATAAGGCGCGAAAGTCAACGGCGTGGCGGCGGCAATCAGGATCACCAGCGGCCAGTACAGCATAGGATGCTGCCAATATTGTTCGAGTTTGCGGAAAATGTTCATTGCAGAAAAAAGAAAATAAGAGGTCGTCTGAAAATACAGATTCAACAAAGTTAAACCATTTTCAGACGACGTATCGGTTGTTTAGTGTTTTTGAAACAGCTTCATCAATGGCAGTGCAACAGCGCAGGCGACGGCACCGGCAATCAGACCGACGGCAAGGTTGGCGACATGCTCCATCAAGCCACTGTCCCAATGTTGCGCGTGTAAGAAATCATGCAAAAAGCCCAAGTTGTGCGCAATCAGACCGCCGCCGACAAGGAACATGGCAAGCGTACCCACCACGCTCAAACCGCGCATAAACCAAGGCATAAAGGCAATCAGACCCTGTCCGACCGTTTGGATGCCCGTACTTTTTTGACGCATCAGCAGCATACCGAAGTCGTCGAGTTTGACGATAATGCCGACCAAACCGTACACAAAAACCGTCATACCGATGCCGATTGCCGCCATCACCAGCGAACGGGTCATCAGGTCGTATTTTTCGACCACGCCCAAAGCAATAATAATGATTTCGGCAGACAGGATGAAATCCGTACGAATCGCGCCTTTAATCTTGGTTTTTTCGTCCAACGTTTCGGCGGCAGCCTCCTCGTCTTCATGCGCTTCGTGGCGGTGTAAAAACTTATGCAGCAGCTTTTCCACACCCTCGAAACACAAATAAATCCCGCCTATCATCAATAAAGGCGTAATCAACTTAGGCAAAAAGGCGGATAGCAACAAAGCCAGCGGCACCAAAATCAGCTTGTTCACCAAAGAACCTTTCGCCACCGCCCAAATAATCGGCAGCTCGCGTTCCGCCGACACGCCCGTAACCTGATTTGCATTAAGCGCCAAATCATCGCCGACCACGCCCGCCGTTTTCTTGGCGGCCATTTTGGTCATCAGGGCAACATCGTCCAAGACAGCGGTAATATCGTCCAAAAGGGTGAAAAGCGAGGCAAAGGCCATGATATATTTCCGAAAAAGGGTCAGATTGAAGAAGCCGGCTATTATAACCGAGAAAGTATGACACCGAAGGCTTTCAGACGACCTTTAATGGAAATTAACGGAATTTGGCGGGAAGGTTGAAGCATTTTGGAAGGCAACTGCCCGATATGGGCAACAATTCAAATCATCACGGCTTCCATAACAGTAAAACAACCGCCCTGCCTTTTTCAGACGACCTTTCCATATAGAAAATAATCAGAAATGTCATGCAGTTTCGCCCGAAACAGACAGTCAATGCTATACTTGCCAACTTATTTCGATGAAAACCGGCTTGAAGCAGCCGTTACGGAAACGAGAAATCAAGATGAGCAGAATCCAGCAAACCTTTGCCGCGCTTGACGGCGCAAAAGCCCTGATTCCCTATATCACCGTAGGCGATCCCAATCTCGACACCACGCTTGCGCTGATGCGCAGTTTGGTTGAAAACGGCGCCGACATCCTCGAATTGGGCGTTCCTTTTTCCGACCCGATGGCGGACGGTCCGACCATCCAGCGCGCTGCCGAGCGTGCGTTGGCAAACAAAGTTTCCCTCAACGACGTATTGAATATCGTACGCCGCTTCCGCGAAACAAACGGCAACACACCCGTCGTCTTGATGGGTTATCTGAACCCGATTCACAAAATAGGTTATCAAGCATTTGCCCAAGCGGCGGCCGAAGCCGGCGTGGACGGCGTGCTGACTGTCGATTCTCCTGTTGAAACCATCACCCCGCTGCACGACGAACTCAAAGCGCGCGGCATCGATTGTATCTTCCTGATTGCCCCGACCACGACCGAAGAGCGCATTCAAACCATCGCCCGAGTTGCAGGCGGCTTTGTCTATTACGTTTCTCTCAAAGGCGTTACCGGCGCGGCAAGTTTGGATACCGAGGAAGTTTCGCGTAAAATAGAGCTTTTGCGCAAGTATATCGACATCCCGATCGGCGTTGGCTTCGGCATCAGCAATGCCGAAAGCGCGCGCAAAATCGGTGCTGTTGCCGATGCTGTCATCGTCGGCAGCCGCATCGTCAAAGAAATTGAAAATAACGCAGGCCGCGAAGCAGAAGCCGTCGGCGCGTTGGCGAAAGAATTAAAAGACGCAATCCGTTAAGGCCTTTTCCGAAAATACACGCAAAGGTCGTCTGAATCCCGAATTCCAAGGAGTCATCCATGAGTTGGTTAGACAAAATCCTACCGCCCAAAATCAAAAACCGCAGCAAAGACGAAGGCTCGTCCAACGTTCCCGAAGGTCTGTGGCACAAATGCCCGTCCTGTTCGGCAACCATCTACTCGACCGAGCTTCAGCAAAACGACCGAGTTTGCCCAAAATGTAACCATCACAACCCGCTTTCCGCACGCGAACGCCTCAATTTGCTTTTGGACGAGGAAGGCCGCGAAGAAATCGCCGCCAATATCAAACCGACCGACCCGCTGAAATTCAAAGACAGCAAAAAATATCCCGAACGCTTGGCAGCTGCGCGCAAAGCCACCGGCGAAGATGATGCGTTGGTCGTGATGAAAGGCTTTATGAACGGCCTGCCCGTCGTGATTGCCGCCTTTGAATTCCGCTTTATCGGCGGCTCTATGGGCTCCGTCGTCGGCGAACGCTTCGTCCAAGGCGTGCGCCGTGCCGTAGCCGACAACTGCTCTTTCATCTGTGTTGCCGCATCGGGCGGTGCGCGGATGCAGGAAGGTGTCAACTCATTGATGCAGATGACCAAAACCAGCGCGGCATTGCATCTTCTGACTGAAAAACACCTGCCGTTCATCTCCGTCCTGACCGACCCGACCATGGGCGGCGTATCCGCCAGTTTCGCCTTCCTCGGCGATGTCGTACTTGCCGAACCCAACGCCCTTATCGGCTTTGCCGGCCCGCGCGTTATCGAACAAACCGTCCGCGAAACCTTGCCCGAAGGCTTCCAACGCGCAGAATTCCTGCTGGAAAAAGGCGCTATCGACCAAATCGTCGACCGCCGCAGCATGAAACAGCGCATCAGCGACCTGATTACCCTGCTGCGCCGCGAAGACAAAGTCAACGCCGCTTAAATCGAGGAAGTTTGAGCCAAACAAAGGTCGTCTGAAAACTGATTTTTCGGTTTTCAGACGACCTTTACGATTTGGACGGCTTCTATGAAATACACACATTAAATAAATACGCCTTAAACACATACGGCAATTCAAAATTCCATTATTTCCAAAATAAGCAAAAAACATATAATAACTTTGTTTTCTATTTCTATTTGCAATTAAATCAGACCCATATCGATATACTCACAAAGTATTACTTACCACCAAAACCAGGTTTTAAGATTTATAAATTTGATATAAGTCAAACTATCGCGTTTTGTAGATTCATATAATATTAATGTTTAGAGTATCGAATAATCGGGGATAGTCATGTCCTGCCTTAAAACGAAACGCACATCCGGCATCTTGAATACGATGCTGTCGATGTTTGCCGTATTTGTCCTACTGTTTTCGACACTGCCCGCCTATGCCGAGCGTTTGCCGGAATTCCTGTCAAAAATCCAGCCTGCGGAAATTTTTCCAGGTGCAGACCGCTATGGCAAGCCGGAAGGCAAACCTATGGTTGCCCGCGTTTATAAGGGCGACGAGCAGTTGGGCTTGGTGTATATCACAACGGACGTGGTCAACACGCGCGGTTATTCGAGCAAACCGATTGATACGATGGTGGCTTTGGCCAACGATGGAACGGTCGCCGGTGCGAAGCTAGTCGACCACCACGAGCCGATTATGCTTATCGGTATCCCGCAATCGCGCGTGGATAAATTCATCGATAAATATATCGGTTTGAATTTCATTAAGAATCCGCCTACTCCGGGCGTTGCTCCCGGGGACATCATTAGCGGCGCGACCGTTACGCTGATGGTGATTAACGACAGCATCCAGCGTTCGTTCAAAGTGGTTGCCGGCAAATATGGTTTGGGTACCGACAAAGCCGTTCAGACGACCTCTGCCAGTCCTGTGGATACGCAACAGGCTACCGAACCTGCAACTCAAACCCGCCCTCGCCGCGCTGTCAATCCGGACAAACAGGACATCCAATCTTGGAATGCCCTTTTGGAACAAAAAGCCATCGGTCATCTGCATATTTCAGTGGATGAAATCAACAAGCTGTTTGAAAAAGGCGGCAAAGCCGGTGTTGCCGACCACGCCGAACAAGGCGCAGGCGACGATACCTTTATCGATTTGTATACTGCCGTAGTCAGCCAACCCTCCATCGGTAAAAGCCTGCTGGGCGAACAAGGATGGAAAAACCTGCAAAGCCGTCTGCAACCGGGTCAACAAGCTGTCTTGGTCGCCGGTGAAGGCCGCTATTCTTGGAAAGGTTCGGGTTATGTCCGCGGCGGTATTTTCGACCGTATCGAGATGATTCAGGGCGAAAACAGCTTCCGCTTTACCGACGCAGAACACGAACGCTTGGTCAGCCTGGCTGCCGAAGGTGCACCCCACTTTAAAGAAGTATCATGGTTTACCATTCCTGCCAATGTGGAATTCGACGCTGCCGAACCTTGGCGTTTACAGTTGATGGTTCAGCGTGTATTGAGCGTAAACGACAAAGCATTCGTCACTGCCGACTTGGATTACGAACTGCCTAAAGGTTACTATGTCGATGACCCGAAAGCACCGCCCGTTGAAATCAGCGCACCGGTAGAACCTGCCGCAGCTGCAGGTGCTGCAGATGCCGGCAACGGTATTGCCGACCAAGCCAGTGCCGACGACGGCGCATCCAACCAACTGTGGAAACAAGTTTGGAAAGCAAAACAGGGTCAAATCATCGTAGTCAGTATCGCATTGACCATCCTGCTTTTGGTATTCCTGTTCCAAGACTGGATTGTTCGCTACGAAAAATGGTACGACCGTTTCCGCTTGGTATTCCTGACATTTACCCTGTTGTATATCGGCTGGTACGCTCAGGCGCAACTGTCGGTCGTCAATACGCTGACGCTGTTCTCCGCTATCCTGACCGAATTCCGTTGGGACTTCTTCCTGATGGATCCGATTGTGTTCATCCTGTGGCTGTTTACCGCCGCAACCATGCTGCTGTGGAACCGCGGTACATTCTGCGGCTGGCTCTGCCCCTTCGGTTCACTGCAAGAGTTGACCAACCGTATTGCCAAAAAATTGGGCGTGAAACAGATTACCGTGCCGCACCTGCTGCACACACGCCTGACCGCGATTAAATATGTGATTTTCTTCGGCCTATTGGCGATTTCGCTGTATGATTTGGGCACTGCTGAAAAATTTGCCGAAGTAGAACCTTTTAAAACAGCGATTATTTTGAAATTCGTCCGCGAATGGTGGTTTGTCGCGTTTGCCGTTGCCCTCTTGGTTGCCGGCTTGTTCATCGAACGCTTCTTCTGCCGCTATCTGTGCCCGTTGGGCGCAGGCATCGCCCTACCCGGCCGCTTCCGCGTATTCGACTGGCTGCGCCGCTACAAAATGTGTGGCAACCCTTGCCAAATCTGTACGCACGAATGCCCCGTTCAAGCGATTGCACCGGAAGGCGACATCCATCCGAACGAATGTATCCAGTGCCTGCACTGCCAAGTCATGTATCACCATGACACACGTTGTCCGCAAGTTGTGGCAACCAACAAGAAAAAACAAAAACAGGCGGCGGCGAAAGCCGAACCCGAAACCGCATCTGCAAAACAACAGCCTACCGAGCAAATTGTGCAGTTTGTGAAAAAATAAACCGCCCCACGGCCGGCAAATAATCTAAACCCCTAAAGAACCCTGAAAAAATGCCGCGCCACCCGTAACCATACTTATAAACATAAATTCGTTTTTTTGATCGGCAGGTCGTCTGAAAACGCCGGCTGCCGAATTTTATCCAAGGAGTGTTGTATGTCAGACGAAAAATTAGAACAAAACGGTTTAAGCCGTCGTTCATTCTTAGGTACTGCCGCCGCTTCCGGCGCAGGTATTGCCGGCGCCGGTCTGTTGGGATTGGCAGGCTGTTCCAAAGAGGGTGGCGATAAAGCCGCCGCTTCAGGTGCTGCACCTGCCGCCAAAACCGAGTCTCATGCCTCTGCCGAACCTGGTAAACAGACTTCCGAAGTCGGTCCGGGCGAACTCGACCAATACTACGGCTTCCTCTCCGGCGGCCAATCGGGCGAAATGCGCTTGATCGGTGTGCCCTCCATGCGCGAACTGATGCGTATCCCTGTGTTTAACATGGACAGCGCGACCGGTTGGGGCCGTACCAACGAGAGCCTGCGTATTTTGAATGAAAAAAATACGCCGGAAACCAACCAGTTCCTGAAAGACAGCGGCTTGCGCTGCTATCCTAACGGCGACTTGCACCATCCGCACTTGTCGTTTACCGACCAAACTTACGACGGCCGCTACGCCTATGCCAACGACAAGGCTAATAATCGTGTCTGCCGAATCCGTCTGGATTTCATGAAAACCGACAAAATCACCGAAATCCCTAATGTTTCCGGCGTACACGGCCTGCGTCCGCAACGTTATCCGAAAACCGGCTATGTCTTTGCCAACGGCGAACACATCGTACCGGTAAGCGGCGTGGGTACTTGGAACGATCCTAAAACTTGGAATGCCGTTTACACCGCCATCGACGGCGAAACCATGGACATCGCATGGCAAGTATTGGTGGACGGTAACTTGGACAACGGCGATGCCGACTACCAAGGCAAATACTCCTTCTCCACCTGCTACAACTCCGAACGCGCCCTGACCGTTGCAGGTGCGTCTTCCAACGAACAAGACTGGTGCGTGGTTTTCAATATTGCCGCCATCGAAGAAGGCATCAAAAACGGCGACTTCAAAGAAGTCAACGGCGTAAAAATGCTGGACGGCCGTGCAGAAGCGAACTCCAAATATACCCGCTACATCCCCGTGCCAAACTCTCCGCACGGCTGTAACGCGTCTCCTGACGGCAAATACATCATGCTCAATGGTAAACTGTCTCCGACCGTTACCGTATTGGATGTCAGCAAACTGGACGATTTGTTCGCAGGCAAAATCAAAGAACGCGACGTAGTCGTTGCCGAACCCCAACTGGGTCTCGGTCCTTTACACACCGCGTTTGACGGTCGCGGCAACGCCTACACCACGCTGTTTATCGACAGCCAAATGGTCAAATGGAACATCGACGACGCCATCAAAGCCTACAAAGGCGAAAAAGTGGATCCGATCAAACAGAAACTCGACGTCCACTACCAACCCGGCCACAACCATACGACCATGGGCGAAACCAAGGAAGCCGACGGTAAATGGCTGGTATCTTTGAACAAATTCTCCAAAGACCGCTTCCTCAACGCCGGCCCGCTGAAACCGGAATGCGACCAGTTGATCGACATTTCCGGCGACGAAATGCGCCTGGTACACGACAACCCGACCTTTGCCGAACCGCATGACCTGTGTCTAGTTGCCGCTTCCAAAGTCAACCCGAAAAAAACCTGGGACCGCAAAGACCCATGGTTCTGGCAAGACGCTGTGGAACAAGCGAAAAAAGACGGTGTCGAGCTGGAAAAAGCCGCCAAAGTCATCCGCGAGGGCAACAAAGTCCGCGTATACATGACTGCCATCGCACCTGCGTACAGCGTTCCGCAATTCGAAGTCAACCAAGGCGACGAAGTAACCGTATATGTTACCAACGTCGAAACCATCGAAGACTTGACCCACGGCTTCACTTTGGAAGGCTACGGCATCGCGATGGAAATCGGCCCGCAGGCTACCCAGTCGGTAACCTTCAAAGCCGTCCGTCCGGGCGTACACTGGTACTACTGCCAATGGTTCTGCCACGCCCTGCATATGGAAATGTCCGGTCAAATGATCGTTAAACCCCGATAATCGGGTTTGACGGTGTATCATTGACTTAACGAAAAGGTCGTCTGAAAAAACTTTCAGGTCTTAGCGAAACCCGCTGCCCTCGTTTTCAGACGACCTTTTATAGCAGAACCGTTTGACGCAACAGACTGTTCCGCTATAAAACAAAAACACAGCCCTTACAGGCAGGCATCACCATGCCGACGCACACCGCACGAATCAGAGGAACTCCATGCACATACCCCAATTCAAAACATGGCGACGCGCTGTCCTGACGTTTATGTTCGGCAGCATGATTCAGACGACCTTTGCAGCCACCATCGACGTTTCCCCGAACGACAACCTGCCCGAAGTTATTGCGCGCGCGCAAGCAGGCGATACGCTCAAACTCGCCTCCGGCACTTACAAAACCAAGCTGCTTATCGACAAACCCATCACTCTTGAAGGTCCTGCCGACCGCTCCGCCAAAATCGAAGGCGACCGCACCGGACGCACCATAGCCGTCACTGCCCCCGACGTTACCCTGCGCAATCTTACCGTCACCCGTTCCGGCATGAGCCTGCCTGCCATGGACGCCGGCATCTACCTCGAAGAAACCGCACCCCGCGCCCTGATCGAACACAACAACATCCTCGACAACTCGGTCGGCGTGTATATCCACGGCTCGGCGGAGTCTATGGTGCGCGAGAATAAAATCGTCGGCGACTCCACTTTGCGCGTCAACGAACGCGGCAACGCCGTCACTGTCTGGAACGCCCCCGGCGCGCAAGTTATCGGCAACGACATTTCCAAAGGCCGCGACGGCATTTTCTCCAACACCAGCAAAAACAACACCTACAAAAACAACCGCTTCAGCGACCTGCGTTTCGCTGTCCACTACATGTACACCAACGACAGCGAAGTCAGCGACAACATTTCCGTCGGCAATAACATGGGCTACGTTTTGATGTTTTCCGACCGCCTCAACGTGTACGGTAATATCGCCGTCGGCAGCCGCGACCAAGGCATCATGCTCAACTACGTCAACTATTCCGACATCCACGACAACATCATCAACAAAGCCGGCAAATGCGTTTTCGCCTACAACGCCAACTTCAACAAAATCGTCTCCAACCATTTTGAAAACTGCGAAATCGGCATCCACTTCACCGCCGCCATCGAAGGCACGACCCTTTCCGACAACGCCTTCATCAATAACGAAAGCCAAGTCAAATACGTCAGCACACGTTTTCTTGACTGGGGCGAAGGCGGACGCGGCAACTACTGGAGTGACAACAGCGCGTTCGACCTTGACGGCGACGGCTTCGGCGACAGCGCATACCGTCCCAACGGCATCATCGACCAAATCGTCTGGCGCGCCCCTGTTGCCCGCCTCCTGATGAACAGCCCCGCCATCAGCATCGTCAAATGGGCGCAATCGCAGTTCCCCGCCATCCTTCCCGGCGGCGTGATCGACAGCAAACCGCTGATGAAAGCGGGCAGCAACAAAACCACCACCAAATACGAAGCGATGAAAGAACAACTGTTGCAAGAAGCCAAAACCAATCAATCCAAATGGGGCGATGCCGAAAACGGCGCATTAAACTGAGCGGAACGCCGTGAATACCTCCTGCAAGGTCGTCTGAAAACTTTTCAGACGACCTGATCGACAAACCGCAGCAAAGCTTTGCCCCATCATTTCCGTATCCATGGGAATCCGCCGAGAAAACGGTGCAACCCGCGATGCAGGCAACAGTCAAAACGCCAACCCATAACAAACGTCGTCTGAAACCCCTCTCCCCCTTTTTCAGACGCCCCCATACGAAGAACGCCCTTTCAGACGACCCCAACGTCGTCTGAAACCCAATCCACATAAGGAAGCACTCATGAGCGCACACCATGTCGAATTGAGAAACGTAACCAAACGCTTCGGCGCACAAAAAGCCGTCAACCAAGTCGATTTAGTCTTGAAGGCAGGCGAAAGTGTCGGTCTTGCCGGACACAACGGCGCAGGCAAGTCCACGCTCATCAAATTGATACTCGGACTGATTACCCCCACCGAAGGCGAAGTCATGCTGCTGGGCGAGCGCACCGGCAGCAAAGCGGGCGCGCAGTTACGCAGCCAAATCGGCTACCTGCCCGAAACCGTCGCTCTGCACCCTTCCCTCAGCGGCATCGAAACCCTCAATTTCTACGCCAAACTCAAAAAACAGCCGCTCACCAAAAACCACGAGCTTCTCGAGCGCGTCGGCATTTCCCAAGCCGCCCGCCGCCGCGTCGGCACCTACTCCAAAGGTATGCGCCAACGCCTCGCCCTCGCCCAAGCGCTGCTGGGCGAACCCAAAGTATTGCTGTTTGACGAACCCACTACAGGCCTCGACCCCGCCTCGCGCCAAATGTTTTACGAAGTCGTGCGCGAACTCAACGGACGCGGCGCCACCGTTCTCCTCAGCACCCACGCCCTCGCCGAACTCGACGGCCACGCCGACCGCATCGTCGTCATGAAAAACGGCGTCAAAGTCGCCGACGGCAGCATGGACGAGTTGCACGTCCAAAGCGGACTCCCCCTCACCGTCAACATCCGCCTCAAAGCCCCGCGCCCCTTAAGTGAACGCTGGCAGCCGCTTTCAGACGACCTCAGCTATCAGGCACAATGTCAGGCTGAAGAACGCATGGCATTACTCAGCGAACTGGGCAACCTGTCCGACCTCGCCTACCTCGACATCCACACACCCACACTCGACGACATGTACGCACAATTCTTAAAAAGGGAGGACGTATGAACCCCGTTTGGATTATCACCGGAAAAGAAGTCCGCGACAGCCTGCGCAACCGCTGGGTACTCGCCGCCTCCGTCCTGCTCGCCGCCCTCGCCCTCTCATTGGGCTTCCTCGGCAGCTCGCCCACAGGCTCGGTTAAAGTCGATCCGCTGACCGTAACCGTTGTCAGCCTCTCCAGCCTGTCCATCTTCCTGATTCCGCTCATCGCCATGCTCCTCTCCTACGATTCCCTCATCGGCGAAATCGAACGCGGCACCATGGCGCTGCTGTTGAGCTACCCCGTTTCCCGCAACCAAATCCTTGCCGGAAAATTCATCGGACACCTCATCATCCTCGCACTCGCCACCACCGCAGGCTACGGAATCGCGGGCATCACGCTCCAACTCGCCAACGGCAGCTTCGACATCGCCGCATGGAAACCTTTCGCTCTCCTGATTGCCGCCAGCGTCATTTTGGGCGCCGCATTCCTGTCCATGGGCTACCTCATCAGCGCGAAAGTGAAAGAACGCGGCACCGCCGCCGGTATCGCCATCGGCGTTTGGCTGTTTTTTGTCGTCATCTTCGACATGGCACTTTTGGGCATCCTCGTTGCCGATACACAACAAGCGATTACCGCCCCCGTCGTCGAAACCGTCCTCCTTTTCAACCCCACCGACATCTACCGACTGCTCAACCTGACCGGTTACGAAAACACCGCCATGTACGCCGGCATGGCAGGCTTAAGCGAACAAATCAGCCTGACCATGCCCGTATTGCTGACCGCGCAGATATTATGGGTTATCATTCCCCTTATCTTGGCAGCAAGAATTTTTGGAAAGCGACAAATATGAAAAAGATTTTACCTGCGCTCCTCGCCGCCCTGCTCCTGAGTGCCTGTCCTAAAGAGGATGATACCCCGCCGCCTGAGCCTCAGCAAATCAGCGACCGCGCCGTGGGGCACTATTGCAGCATGAACCTGACCGAACACAACGGCCCTAAAGCCCAAATCTATCTCAACGGCAAACCCGACCGCCCCGTCTGGTTCTCCACCATCAAGCAGATGTTCGGCTATACCAAGCTGCCCGAAGAGCCTAAAGGCATCCACGTCATCTACGTTACCGACATGGGCAAAGTCAAAGACTGGAGCAAACCCAATGCCGACACCGCATGGATAGACGGCAAAAAAGCCTACTACGTCATCGAAAGCGGTTTCATCGGCGGCATGGGTGCGGAAGACGCTCTCCCCTTTGCCGACAAAGCCCAAGCCGAGAAATTTGCCAAAGAAAAAGGCGGCCGCGTCGTCAGCTTCGACGAAATGCCCGATTCCTACATCTTCAAATAATCCCTTCCCATCAAAAAGGTCGTCTGAAAACCTTATCCATCAGGTTTTCAGACGACCCTTTCGTATATGGAATACAAAAAAGCGTATTCAATAAAACAATGTGTCAGACCTCATCTCCAAACTGTTTGATAGGCGGATTGAGACCTTTTCAATAAACTGTAATACTATAAAAAAATTTGAATCAACTCATTGCATTATTTAAAAAATGAAAATAAAATATTTATTTTTTTCAAAATCATAACTTTAAATAAAATAATCAGTCAAACCATTCATGCCATATTTATATCCGTTCGTACCTAAATACAACAATTTTCCCAATGCTGTGCTAAATTGTTTTATTTAATCAGAAATATCAACAACTCAAATATAGTGGATTAAATTTAAACCAGTACGGCGTTGCCTCGCCTTGCCGTACTATTTGTACTGTCTGCGGCTTCGTCGCCTTGTCCTGATTTAAATTTAATCCACTATAGTTTCTCATCATCACCGTTTAATCTTTCATTTTTACAGAAAACAATATTTATGAATATCAAAAAAACTCCTTCAACACAGCACATGCACGGCGTATCCACCTCGGCAGATACGGTAAACATCAATAACGGAACCTACATTCGCAGCAATACCAGCCGTACACTTGCTGCCGGAGAAAAAAATCTGATTCTAGAAGGTGATGCCAATATCTTCGGAGCAGGGAACAACGGAGATAACATCCTTATCGGCAATAGCGGACGTAACCGCCTCAACAGCGGACGCGGCAATGATACCGTTTACGGTGGCGGTGGCGATGACACCATCAACGGTGGGGAAGGCTTTGATTTACTGTTCGGTGAAGATGGCGACGATACATTAAACGGGGAAGCCGGTAACGATATACTTAACGGTGGTGCGGGTAACGATACCTACATTTTCAATGCAGCAGGCGGCAGGGATACCATTATCGATACCGAGGGAAACAACCGCATCCGCTTTACCGGAGGCTTGCATGCCGAAGATTTGACAATAACGGCTGTTTCCAACAATGACGGTGGGCAAGATTGGAAAATCTCCATTAAAAACACAGATTCCGTACTGACCATCAGCAACCAATATACTGCCGGAAGCAGCGTCCCTTCCATCCATCAATTTGTTTTTGACAGCGGTGTTTTGAATGTAGCCGAATTTATTCGTGCAACAAAAGCCAATATTGAAACAGCGAAACCACAAAACCTGACCATCAATGGAACCGATTCAGACGACGTTTTAAATGGTAGTGATGGCAATGACATTATTGACGGCAAAGCCGGTGCCGATACGATGAGCGGAGGATGGGGAGACGATACTTATTATGTTGATAATGTCAAAGATGTCATTATCGAAGGAAAAGGTGCAGGTACCGATACCGTAATCAGCAGCGTTTCCTACACAGCGGCAACCAATGTTGAAAACGTTACCTTGACCGGCAATACCAATATCTTCGGCGCAGGCAACAACAGCGATAATATCTTGACCGGCAATGCCGGACACAACCGCCTCAACAGCGGACGCGGCAACGATACCGTTTACGGCATGGGTGGAAATGACAACCTTAACGGCGGTGATGGTGATGATTACCTAGATGGTGGCGAAGGGAACGACAACATCAATGGCGACGCAGGCAACGACACCTTAATTGGCGGCAAAGGAAAAGATACCCTGAAAGGCGGCGCAGGTAACGATACCTATATTTTCGGTGACGATGATACGATTATCGACAACCAAGGAAACAACACTTTGCGTTTTTCAGACGACCTCCGTATCAAAGACCTCAAAATCAGCGCCAATGACAACGCACAAGGCGGGAAAGACTGGTTGATTACGTCCGCAAACGGCTCCGCATTGATTCGAGACCAAATCGGCTCAGACGGCAAAGTTGCTATCGGACGTTTTGAACTACTCGGCGAAACCTATACCCACGAATCCCTGCTCAAAGCTGTTGCCAATTCAAACAAACAAGGTTCGACCATCACCGGCACGGCAAGAGACGACATCCTTACTGGTACAGAGCAAAACGATACCATCGACAGCGGAATCGACGGACGCGACCGTCTGTACGGACTAGGCGGAGATGACATATTGCGTGATAGCGGAACAAGCTATTTCGGTAATGAACGCGATGACGAACTCTACGGCGGCGATGGCAATGATAAATTGTATGCCGACGTTGGTGATGATTATTTAGACGGCGGTGCCGGCGATGACCATCTTGAAGGCGGACAACATAGAGATACTTATGTCTTTGGTAAAGGATACGGACACGATACCATCTTTGACTACAATTTCAATCTTGATCCCGAATTCAACCCAAACGGAATGCAAAACGCCAATACCGTTAAATTTACCGGCGGCCTGACTTTGGATGATTTAGAAATTTCGATGACCCAAGGCTATGACAAATCCGACATTGATCATATCCCTTCCGATTCCGAATTCATTATTATTCCCCGTCTGAACGGAGATACTTGGAACATTTCAATCAAAGGGACAAACGATGTCCTGACTATTAAAAACCAATCCGGCATTTACAGCGCAATCAGCGAATTCCAGTTTGATTCCAAAACCTATACCGTTGGCGAAGTCATTGAGCATTTCGGTCTGAATGTGCCTCACTTTGACAAAGCCGGTAACCTTGTCCACGACCTTACCGATAAGATTGACTGGTATGGTGTTGACCAGAGGGGATACAACCGCGTTGTTTACGGATCGGCTGATAACGATACTGCAGACTTTTCAGACGTGATCGGTAAAGTTACCTTCTACGGTGGCAAAGGAGAAGATATTATCACCTTAGGAAGATACAACGTCATTGACGGCGGTACGGGTAATGATGCCATTTTCGACTCCGGACACTCGGTTAAAAATACCATTATGTTAGGAAAAGAAAGTGGACACGATACATTGCACAATATCCGTACAGAAGCAGATACTACCGTTCTCTTCTCAGGAAATTTAACGATTAAAGATGTCGAATTGACCACAGGCAAAGACTGGGTTGTGAAGCTGAAAGGTTCAAATAACGCATTGACTATCAAGGATATGGTTCATTCCCCATCCGGTCATGATACGATTGACACCTTTAAATTTGAAGGTGGTGAAAGCTATACCACTACCCAATTCCTGAAAGCTTTAGGTATAGATAGTACTGTCAATCACAGCCTGATTTAACTGTCTGAAAGGTCGTCTGAAACTTCTCCCATTATCGGTGGGAAAGGTTTCAGACGACCTTTTGTTTTGTCTTGATGATAATTCCCAACGCCAAATGCCGCTATTTTCCAATACTAATTCAATATGTTGTATGTAGTGCAACAATTTAAGAATTTTCATAAAAACCATTGACAAGACTTCTTTATTGTGTCAAAATGACGCCCGTTGAGTTGCTTGATGCAGCTTGATTTTTCTCCTCTATTTCTCCTTTGTAGACTTGGCGCATATCGCAAACGATATGCGCATTTTTTTATCTTGATTTTCCAAGTTTAAAATAAAATCAGATAAAACAAGATGTTCCTCCCCCACTACCATTCTCACGCATACAAAAATCCATCTTTGAAAACGTGTAATCCCGATAAAAAATCAACAAATGAAAACACGTTTGTGAATTCCTGCCAAAGCAGAAATCATGGCCGCAGAGCGTGTTCCTCTACCCCTCCTCCGTTGGTTTGAAATATCCATAAAAAAGGTCGTCTGAAAACTGAACTGGCCCCCAAATCTTGGACACTCATAAAAGCCTATTCAGGCGCTCTGTGTAAGCTGGGTTCTGTATGCGACA
>NZ_CEXQBZ010000010.1:0-18771 GCF_982712965.1 Neisseria flava
AAACGCCAAGTGTTTTATTCTTGAATCTGTTCAAACCACTGATACACTAGTGTTGCACTTGAAATCCGAATCCAAGGACCTTTTTTCAGATGACCTTAAAAGAAGTAATTCGCCAGCAGCAAACCGAATGCCAAACTGAACACCATGCTCAAGAGGCCGGGAATCATAAAGCTGTGGTTGAAAATAAATTTGCCGATTTTGGTCGAACCCGTGCTGTCAAAATCAATCGCCGCGATAATCGGACCGTAGTTCGGGATGAAGAAATAGCCGTTCACCGCGACAAACGTGCCGATGATAATCGGAGCGGGAATGCCCAGCGAAATACCGATGGGGAACAGCGTTGCAACGGTCGCCCCTTGGCTGTTGACCAAGACGGACAAAATGAACAGGGCAAACGCAAAAGTCCACGGCGCGGTTTCGACCAAATGCGACACGGTTTCTTTGACTTCGGCCAAATGACCGTGCATCAATGTGTCGCCCAGCCATGCCACGCCGAATACGGCGATAACGGCGCGCATCCCCGCATGGAACACCGAGCCTTTGGTAATCGCGTTACCATTCGGTTTGCAAAGCAGGATAATCAGCGCGGCAGCGGAAAGCATGACGATTTCGATGGTGTGCGCCATGCCCATCAGTTTAGCCCCTTCTTCCGTTTGGAAGGTCGGGCGCAACTCCGGTACGGCACCCATGACCACCACCAGCAACGCAGCAGCAAGGAAAATCCCGACTGAAAGTTTCGCCTCTTTGCTGACGGGCGCATTGGATACTTCAACCGAATCTTTTTCATTGGCTTTTACATATTCCGGGTCTTTCAGCAACGCCTGATAATGCGGGTCGTCTTTCAACTCTTTGCCGAGCTTGTTGACGAATACGCAGGCGAGACCGATACCGAGAATAGTTGAAGGAACAGTCACTTTCAGCACATCAGCCATGGTAATGTGTTGAGGCTCAAGGTAGGTAACGCAGGCAACGACCGCGGCCGCAATCGGGCTGGCAACAATGGCAAATTGTGACGCGATGACCGCCATCGTCAACGGGCGCGACGGGCGGATACCGTTGCGGCGGCTGACTTCGGCAATAACGGGCAATACCGAATATGCGACATGTCCTGTACCTGCCAATACGGTAAACAGGTATGTGACCGCAGGCGCGATGAAGGTAATGTATTTCGGATTGCGGTGTAAAACGCGGGTGGCGATTTTAATCATGTAGTCCAAGCCGCCGCTTGCCTGCATCGATGCGGCGGCAGAAACGACCGCCATAATCATCAGCATCACGTCAATCGGCGGACTGGTCGGCTCAAGATGAAAACCAAAGGCCAAAACCGCCAGCCCGACACCGCCGAGTACGCCCAAACCGATACCGCCGACCTGCGCGCCGATTAAGATACACACCAGTACGATGGCGAACTGGATAAAAAACATTGTGGACATGAACACTCCGTAATTTGAGGATATAAAGCAAATATCAGCTTCAGGCTAGTCACACCAATACCGATGGAGCAAATATTCAATATTTTCAACAGACAAAAAGACAAAAAGAGGATGAAGTCATTTGCCTATAAAATACAAAAACTTCATCTTTTAATATGGTAGGAATTATAAATCAGGCAGATTCGCTTAACAATATTTTACTGTAATAAAAATACATTTATTTCACTTGACCAGCGCTTTTCAGACGACGTTTACGGATATTATGCTGTATGATTCGCCAAGTTCTTTCATCATTACGTTAAACTCATTTCACTCTATAAAATGACAATATGAAATCCATCTTCATCTGGCTGGTAATATTAGCGGGCGCGCTTGGTCTGTTTTATTACCAGCAAAATCGCTATTTCTTTTCAGATGACCTTATCCACCCGCAAGCCGGTCAAGACCGTTCGTCCGTAGAATCTTTAAGCGGCTTGGGTTACCTTAATTTTTTGCGTGCCGCTGCCGGTTTGAATTCTCTGTCGAATTCCCCGGTATTGGAACGCTCAGCCCGAAGGCACGCCAAATATCTGCTGATCAATCCTGAAGACGGCCATGACGAAAAACATCGAAACAATCAATTTTACACAGGGTACAAGCCCTCCGACCGCGCCCGCAAGGCCGGCTATTATTTCGATGGGGTTCATGAAAACATCAGCACGGGCGAGTACCGCCATCAGGATGGATTTAAAAACACACTTGTCCTGCACGAGCAAACCGATGCCCTGATGACAGCCATTTACCACCGTTTTTCTTTGCTTGATCAAAATATTGACGAAGCGGGCGTAGCTGTTGAGCATGGCAACGGAAAAACCGCCGTCGTCGTCAATCAGGGCAACCGGGAATTCAATCATTGGTGTTCGTTAGGGCGATCTTATCCGGAAGCAGGCCGCCGTTTCTATAAAAATTCTTGTTTCAATGGCTCTATCGTTTACGCCGACGAAATTAAAAATCAAACAAAATTAGCGTATATCGCTTATCCGAAGGGAAATTTTGCCGCGCCGGATTTTTACGGCGAACATCCTGATCCCATGCCCGGTTATGAATTTACCGGAAATCCCGTCAGCATTGCATTTTCAGACGATGGGGGCGAAGTCAAGATGCTGTCGTTCAAACTTTATCAAGGCAAAAACGAAATCGACAAAACCAAAATTTTGGATAAATACACAGATCCAAACGGACAGTTGACCGACAAACAATTCGCGCTTTTCCCACTATCGCCGCTCGAATACGACACTGCCTACCGCGCCGTATTCGAATACAGTCAAAACGGTAAGAAACAGAAAGCAGAATGGACATTCAAAACCAAAAAGCCCGATTATCCTTATTTTGTCGTTAATGGCGGAGAAACGCTTGCCGTCAAACCGGATAACATTTATTTCATTCATTGGAAAAATCACTGGTGTCTTCGCGAGTGCGAAAAAATCACATTCCGCCCGCGAGGTGATGCAAAGCTTGAGGTTTTGGAACGCAAACCCGGAGGCTTCCTCGTGCGCCTCAAAGGAAAAACCGGCACAGCCGTGCGCCTGATGCCGAATGAAGAAACCGAAAAAGCAGTTGTCCTGCTTATCGAGTAAGCCTGATAAAGCAAAAGCCAAAAGGTCGTCTGAAACAGGCGTTTCCGTTTCAGACGACCTTTTATCGAAATTAACCTGCAAAACTGATAGAATGACCCGACTTCAAGTTCAGCAACCCTTGCGCAGCCACGAGCCGTCATCACAAAATCAATGCCAATACCCGCTAGGCCTTCATTTCTATCGCTTTAATGGTTTCGGCGTTTTTAATATTTGCAGGACTGATGATTTACCTTTGGGCTTAATCGGGCAGACGAGGATAAATTTGATACGCCTGTCCCTTTATTTATTTAATTTTGCTGTTTGCTGCGGCCGGGGGCGTTTTTTCCATCAGAGTTGCGTGGCTGCGTAAAAAATCCGGAGTATGACCGTGAACGAAAACAACCTCATTCCGACGGAAATCCGTTTGTCGAAAGACCGTGCATCGTTGACGCTGCGTTACGATGCTGATGAAAAACCACTTTCCGCAGAGTTTTTGCGTGTTTATTCGCCCAGTGCGGAAGTGCGCGGACACGGCGTAGGGCAGGAGGTTTTACAAACCGGAAAGGCAAGCGTTACCGTTGCTGATTTGGAGCCGGTCGGTAATTACGCCTTGAAAATCACTTTTTCAGACGGCCACAACAGCGGTTTATACGACTGGGCCTATCTGCACAAACTGGCGCACAATTACGACGCGCTGTGGGCGGACTACCTGCGCCGTATGGAGCTGGCTGGTGCGTCCCGTATTCCTTCTCCTGACGATTTGAATGCCGAACCGAAATCCGGCCATACCTGCGGCAGCGGAGGTTGTGGCGGAAGACATTGACGAAAAGGTCGTCTGAAAATATGGAGATGCAATTTTTAGGTACCAAAGCAGGCTGCGCACGACGTTTTAAGATGGGACAGGCGAAAAATATATTTCCTGCGTCGAAAATGCTTGGCGATTTCGACGTATTCAATATCTGAATTCACATTATTTTAATTTTAAATTTATCAAAAGGCAGGCAACATGAGCGACCACAAAACCCATTTTGGTTTCAGTACCGTAGATGAGAACGAAAAGGCAGGCAAGGTAGCCGAAGTATTCCATTCGGTAGCGAAAAACTATGACATTATGAACGATGTGATGTCCGGCGGTCTGCACCGTGTTTGGAAGCATTTCACCATCAATACCGCACGCTTGAAAAAAGGCGACAAAGTATTGGATATTGCCGGCGGTACGGGCGATCTGTCTCGAGGCTGGGCCAAACGAGTGGGAAAAGAGGGCGAAGTCTGGCTGACTGACATCAATTCTTCGATGCTGACCGTCGGACGCGACCGACTGCTCAACGAAGGGCTGATTCTGCCCGTATCGCTGGCTGATGCTGAAAAATTACCGTTTCCCGACAACTATTTCAATCTTGTTTCCGTCGCCTTCGGTCTGCGCAACATGACACACAAAGATGCCGCGCTGAAAGAGATGTACCGTGTGTTGAAACCGGGTGGCACGCTGCTGGTATTGGAGTTTTCCAAAGTCTATAAACCGCTGGAAGGCGTGTACGACCTGTATTCCTTCAAGCTGCTGCCGGTTATGGGCAAACTGATTGCAAAAGATGCCGACAGCTATCAATATCTGGCTGAATCCATCCGTATGCATCCCGACCAAGAAACTTTGAAACAGATGATGCTGGACGCAGGGTTCGACAGCGTGGACTATCATAATATGAGCGCAGGGATTGTAGCATTGCATAAAGGCGTGAAATTTTAGGGAATAAAATTCTAAGATATCCATAAACAAAAAAAAGGCCATCTGATAATTAAGATGGTCTTTAAAATACTACTATCGAATAAATTTGACATAATATACATTATGCGAATTTATACATTATGCCTTACTTTGTAAATGTCCATCCTGCATGGTCATTACTCTTTCAAACCGCATGGCAAGCTCATCATCATGAGTAACAACAATCAGGCTTGTATTTAATTCTGTTTTCAGATCCATCATCATGTCCAAAATGTTTTGGGCATTTTTCCTATCTAAATTACCTGTCGGTTCATCAGCCAGAAGGCATTTGGGGCGTGTAACTAAGGCTCTTGCGATGGCAGCACGTTGTCTTTCGCCTCCTGACAGTTCGCTTGGACGGTGTAATATCCTTTGTTTCAATCCAACTTTTTCAAGCATATCGGCAGCTTGCGTTTCTGCTTCCGCTTTGTTTTTTTTGCCGATTAAAAGCGGCATCATTACGTTTTCAAGTGCAGAAAATTCAGGCAGCAAATGATGGAATTGGTAAACAAAACCCAGATAATTATTGCGCAATTCTCCCAGTTGTCTCTGAGACATATCGCTTATGTCTTGATTCATCAAGGTAATTTTCCCCTCTGATGGTTTATCCAAGCCGCCTAAAATATGTAAAAGGGTTGATTTACCGCTACCTGACGAACCGATAATACTGATACCTTCTCCTTCTTTTACTTCAAGATTCAGGTTTTTCAATACTTGTACATTTAATGAGCCGTCCCGGTAACTTTTTCCGATATTTGTGCATTTCAATACTATATTGTTATTCATATCGTAAGGCCTCCGCCGGTTGTGTTTTAGCTGCACGCCAACTTGGATAGAGTGTGGCAAGGAATGCCAATCCTAAAGAAATACAGGAAATAACCGCCACATCTCGCATGTTTACGTCGCTGGGCAAATAGTCGATAAAATAGATTTGTGAGTTGATAAGGTGGACGCCGAAAAGTTTTTCAAAGAATGCAACGATTTTGCCAACGTTCCAACCGAGTAATACGCCGCATACCACGCCGATAAGCGTTCCAAAAAAGCCTGCAAAAGCCCCTTGCACCATGAAAATTTTCATAACTCCTGATGGAGCAAGACCCAATGTGCGCAAAATGGCAATATCGGCTTGTTTCTCCGTTACCGCCATCACTAAGGACGATACCAAATTGAAGGCTGCAACGGCGATAATCAACGTCAGGATGATGAACATCATGCGTTTTTCCAACTCTACTGCTTCAAAGTAGCTGCGGTTATTGAATGTCCAGTCTCTAACCCAAATTGAATCTTTTTTGGAAGGCGGGATTAAATTTGCAGTAAACGAGGGAGCATTTTGCGGGTCAGCCAGTTTCAGGCGCAGCCCGCCGAAATTTTCACCCAATCTATACAATACTTGGGCATCTTGGATATGCGTCATCGCCAGGGAATTGTCTACTTCATATACGCCTGTTTTAACTAAACCTACAACGTTGAACTGTTTCAGACGAGGTACGACGCCTGCGGGGGTAACATTGCCCTCAGGGGTGATAACGGTAACTTTTCCTCCGACTTCCGCGCCTAAAGCTTGAGCCAAGCCTTCTCCTAAAATAATATCGAAGTTACCGGGTTTCAGACTGTCGAAACTGCCCGCAGGCATATCTTTTCCATAATCTACAACATTCTTTTCTTCGGATGGTAAGATGCCGCGGATTTGAACCCCTCTAACTTCTCCCGCATTGGCAAGCAAGGCTTGATCGGATATATAAGGCGCACTTGCCAATACTTCTTTCTTATCTTTGACGATTTCACGAAGGTTTTGCCATCCTAACCCATTGCCATTATCGTAATAACCGATTTCAGCATGAGGGGCGACATTCAGTAACTGCCCTCTGATTTCCTTTTGAAAACCGTTCATTACAGACAGCACGGTAATCAGCGCGGTAACGCCTAATGCAATACCGATAATTGAAATCATGGTAATAAACGACATGAATCCATTGCGTTTTTTCGCCCTGAGATAGCGAAGTCCGATCCATGTTTCCAAAGAAACCATCCGAATGCTCCAGTGTATGTTGAAAATCGGATATTGTACCGTAAAATATCGCCCTAGTCCGAGTCATTCCGATAAGCCGACATCCGTATGTAAATGCCGACGGTCAAACTGCCAAATACCGTAAATTTCGCCCTGAGGCTTGCATAATCCGTCATATGGCCTTATTCTGAGCAAACGGTACATACTACCGATATTAAAAAAGGAAACAACCTCATGAAAATCAGTAAAATTTTGGTTTTGCCCATCATTGCTGCCGTCTTGGCTTTGAGTGCCAATTCATACGCAAAAGAAATCAAAATTAGTTCAAATAACACATCTTACTCTGATGCAGACGTCCAAAAACTGGCTGCAACTGCAGTCGGGATGGGTGTTAAAGAGCCTGTCAGCCTGAATGCGGGTAGCGGGATTGTTACCGTATCTGGCAACAGCGCGACAACCTGTACATTTAAAGTCGGCAGCGGTTCGTCTCCGCAAATTCAAGGCGTAAACTGTAAATAATTTATCCGATTGATTTGCTACATCATGTTTTCATAACAAAGGTCGTCTGAACATTTTCAGACGACCTTTGTCATTGTTAGCGTTGTTTGTCATTATTAGCGTTGATTGTCCTACTCTTCCGTCGAATCGGTTTTCAACATACGCCGTTCATATACTGCCTGTGCCAAAGTGCCCGCATCGACGTATTCAAGCTCTCCGCCTAAAGGAATGCCTCGTGCAAGACGGCTGACTTTATAGGGCAAAGGTTTGAATAATTCCGCCAACACATAGGCTGTCGCATCACCTTCGGCGGTAAAGTTGGTTGCGATAATAATTTCTTCCACTTCGCTGTTTTGCAGGCGCGCAACCAGTTTGTCTAAAGAAATATGAGAAATATCCATGCCTTGGGCAGGACTGACCTGCCCCATTAAAAGGAAATAAAGTCCGTCATGGCAATTGGCTGTTTCCATATTAGAAACATCGGCAGGCATATGAACTATCATCAGCCTGCGGGGATCACGGTTGGCATCGGAACAAATCTCGCATAAATCACTTTCGCAAAAATTGTTGCACATCCGGCAATGTTGAACTTGCAACAAAGCGTATTGTAAAGCCTCAACCAAATTTTCGGCTTCCTGCCGTTTATGCTGCAAAAGTTGATGTGCCATCCTTTGTGCAGACTTGGGACCTACATTGGGCAGAACTTTCAAAGCGTTAATCAGGCGTGTCAACGCATCGGGTGATTTACTCATTTTTTCAGACGACCTTTGAAGGCTTTGTAAACGAAACGGTCGGGAATATCCGACCGTTTGCTTAAAATGTGCCGTTTTATTCGGCAGAATTATCCAGTTTTTGCGAACCTTGAACCTGCTCAATCTGCTTACTCAGATATTGCAGCAACCGGCTGAATATATTGGCAGATTGATTTTGTACCAAAGCCTGTTTGGCGACGGGAATTTGTGCCGAAACATTTTCCGGTGCAGCAATGCTTTGAACTTCCATAATAACCGGCGAAGGCAGCCCTTCCAACAAAGCAAAAGCCGGTTTGCCATTCGCAGGGCGGGCTTTGATCAATTCGTTGTAGGCTTCGGGCGGCATGGATTTTCGAGCGTCCTGTGCTGACAACTGCTCAACGGGCGACCATTGTAAATCTACGTTCTTTCCTGCTTTCAAGTCCGCCAAAGTTTCTTGCGCTTTCTTCTCGGCAAGTTTAACCGATTCGCTACGGACATAGGCAGCCTGAACTTTATCTCTCGCTTCGGTAAATCCGGCTGTTTTTTCTTCACGGACTTCTTTGGCGCGAACGACCCAAACAGTATTGTTGTCAATATTGATAATGTCTGAATTGTGTTTTTTCTTCAAGACATCTTCGCTGAATGCCGCGCTAATCAACGCATCGGGCATACCTGCCGCTTTGGCATCGGCCTGCGTCAGCCATTGATCGGAAGTTTCGATTTTCAAACCTAGTTTTTTCGCCGCCTCATCTAAGGAATTCGGATGATTAAACGCTTCTTCAGCAAGGTTTTCTTTGGCGGCATTAAAATCAGCGGAGGCTTTTTTAAGTTTCAAAGCAGCCTCAATGCGTGCTTTTTCTTTGTCAAACTCAGGCTTAGGAGCATTTTGTGGCAATGCGGCAACTTCTTCGTCAAATGCTTTTTTGACTTCATCCGCACTGACGCTTTGCTTCTCCGCCAAATGAGCTGCATTCAGGGCAACGTATTCAAGCTTCACAGCTTGGGGAATCAGATAATCTTTTTTATGCGATTCATAATAACGTTGCAAAGTGGCATCATCCGTTTTGACTTGTGCCGCAAATGTTTCCGGGCTGAATGTAAATGAACGGATGGTACGGTTTGACTGAGTCAGCTTAATCAGCTGCTCTGCTTGAGAATCGCTGATAATTGCCCCGTTCTGAACCAAGTTAATCAAATTTTGTAAGGCAAACTGCTCTCGTAAATCATCGATAAATTGGTCTTCGGACATATGGCGTTGGCTCAGATATTGCGTAAACAATGCCTGACTGAATTTACCGTTGGCATCATGAAATGCCGGATCATCGACAATAGCCTGCTTAACCTGATCCATAGACACATCTATGCCCATCATCTTTGCACCCTCTTTCAGATAGGCACGCTGAACCAGTCCGCTAAATATAGCTTCGCGGCTTTGCCCGCCGCCTACGGCCTGTTCCGCCTGTACGGCATTATTCAAGGTATGGTCGCTTATTTTTTCGCTGCCGACCTTGACGATATAGTCGGAGCCGGAGTTTCTCGCAGTTTCAACACCAAAGCCGATAAAGGTCAACGCAATCAGACCCAGTAGGATTTGGGCGGGAGTTTTATATTTTTCAACGGTATGGAACATATTGGTTTGAGGGCGTAATGGTTAATGGCAAACGCGCATTGTAGCGTTTTTTCAAGGACTCCGCATCTTTCAGACGACGTTTTATTCCGAAAAAATCTTCTGATAGTTTTCAACAGAAAATCCGACGTAAACCCTGCCCTCTTTACGCAAAACCGGACGTTTGATCAAACTTGGATTTTCCGCCATCAGTTGAACTGCCTCGTCCAGATTATTTTCGGCTGCTTGACGGTCTGCATCGTCAAGTTTGCGCCATGTCGTACCACGTTTGTTGAGCAGGATTTCCAAAGGAACCTGTTCCAACCATTGACGGATAACTGCCTCGCTTGGGGCGTTTTTCTTAAAATCGGAAAATTCGTACACAATATTATTTTCAGCCAACCAGTTGCGTGCCTTTTTAACTGTGTCGCAATTTGTGATTCCGTATAATTCAATCATGCTGTTTCTTTCTTGCTGATGCTTGGTAAGCTCTCATTTTACTACATTCCCCAAGTGAAATAAGCTAGAATACCTATCCACAATCCCTTAATTGGGAAACAGGTTATAGAAGGATTCCCTATGCAAAGCCGTTTACCTTTTTTCAGCGTCATCCGTGTCGGCGGAGAAGATCGCGCTTCATTTCTCCATGGCCAACTATCCAATGACATTAATCACTTACCTGTAAATCATGCCTGCTACGCGACTTACAACACACCTAAGGGGCGTGTTTTGGCGAATATGGTTGTATTAAACCGAGGGGAAGATTTATTGCTGGTTATGGCGGCGGATTTGGCTGAATCTATCGTGAAACGGCTACGTATGTTCGTATTGCGCGCTAAAGTCGAATTTACCCCCCTACCCGATTTTGCCGTTGCAGGTATGCTCGATGAAAGCTGCCCTGCTACCCCGCCCGACTCACCCAGCCTTTCTTTCGAGGCATTACTGGAAAACGGTGTATATACCATTCCCCTGCCCCATAAAGGTCGTCTGAAAATCGGTGAGGCGTCGCTGCTGCCCGAATATGATGCCCAAGCCGAAAATGCGTGGAATCTGCACGAAATCCGCAGCGGCTATCCATGGATTTCTGCTGCGACCAAAGAAACCGCTGTTGCGCAAATGCTCAACCAACACATCATCGGCGGCGTACATTTCAAAAAAGGCTGCTATCCCGGTCAAGAAATTATTGCGCGCGCCCAATATCGCGGCCAAGTAAAACGCGGGCTGGCGGTATTGAGCGGAGATTCATTGGAAGCAGCAGGTATAGGCGTGGTTTCCGAAGGTGCGGAAGCCGGACAAATCATCAACACTGCGCTAACTGAAAATGGCAGCTTAAGCCTTGCCGTCATCAAGTTTTCCGCAGCGCAATCTCCTCTTACGGATGCAGACGGTAACATATTGAAACAGGAAAAACTTTTCTTTTCCGTTTCTGAAGAATAGCCTGTCCAAGATAACAAGGTCGTCTGAAATCTTTCGGAATAAGGTTTCAGACGACCTTTTGTCCCCTCCTTACATCCCTTTTCGACGGCTGTTATATAATTCTTCCTCACACACTCCCCTACTCTTTCCCCATGAAACTCAACCCCCAACAGCAAGCCGCCGTCCAATACCTCGGCGGGCCTCTGCTCGTGCTTGCCGGCGCCGGCAGCGGCAAAACCGGCGTGATTACGCAAAAAATCAAGCATTTGATTGTCAATGTCGGCTATCTGCCGCATACCGTCGCCGCGATTACCTTCACCAATAAAGCCGCCACGGAAATGCAGGAGCGCGTCGCCAGAATGCTGCCCAAATCGCAAACGCGCGGGCTGACGATTTGCACGTTCCACTCTTTGGGTATGAAGATTCTGCGCGAAGAGGCGAACCATATCGGTTACAAAAAAAACTTTTCCATCCTTGATTCCACCGACAGCGCAAAAATCATCGGCGAACTCTTGGGCGGCACGGGAAAAGAAGCCTTATTCAAAGCGCAGCATCAGATTTCCCTGTGGAAAAACGATTTAAAAACGCCGGAAGACGTGCTTCAGACGGCCTCAAACGCTTGGGAAGAACAAATCGCGCGCGTGTATGCGAGCTATCAGGAAACTATGCAAAGCTATCAGGCAGTGGACTTCGACGACTTAATCCGCCTGCCCGCCGTGCTGTTGCAGCAAAACAGCGAAGTGCGCAACAAATGGCAGCGGCGGCTGCGTTATCTGTTAGTTGACGAATGCCAAGACACCAACACCTGCCAATTTACGCTGATGAAGCTGCTGACCGGCGCGGAAGGCATGTTTACCGCTGTCGGCGACGACGACCAGTCCATCTACGCTTGGCGCGGCGCGAACATGGAAAACCTGCGCAAAATGCAGGAAGATTATCCACAAATGAAAATCATCAAGCTGGAGCAAAACTACCGTTCCACCGCGCGGATTCTCAAAATCGCCAACAAAGTCATTGAAAACAATCCCAAGCTGTTCACCAAAAAACTTTGGTCGCAGTTCGGCGAAGGCGAAATCGTCAAAGTCGTCGCCTGCCAAAACGAGCAACACGAAGCCGACTGGGTCGTCAGCCAAATCGTCAAACAGAAGCTGGTCGGCGGCGACAAAACCCAATACGCCGATTTCGCCGTGTTATACCGCGGCAACCATCAGGCGCGGATTTTTGAAGAAGCCTTACGCAGCGCGCGCGTTCCTTACCAACTCTCTGGCGGACAAAGCTTTTTTGACAAAGCCGAAATCAAAGACGTTTTGTCCTATTTGCGCCTGCTTGCCAACCCCAACGACGATCCTGCCTTCCTGCGCGCCGTTACCACACCCAAACGCGGCATCGGCGATGTAACGCTCGGCAAACTCAACACCTACGCGCACGAACACGAATGCAGCCTGTATGAAGCCGCGCAAACCGAAGAAGCCCTCGCGTTACTGAACAATACCAACCGCCAACACCTGCAAACCTTTATGAATATGTTCGGCGGCTACCGCGCCAAAGCCGAAACCAGCGAAGCAGGCGAACTCATCAACAGCCTGCTCAAAGAAATCGACTACGAAAACCACCTGCTTGCCAGTGAGGAAGGCAAAGCAGGCGAAATCAAATGGCGCAACGTCAGCGACCTGACCGGCTGGTTGGCGCGCAAGGGCGAACAAGACGGCAAAAACATCATCGAACTTGCCCAAACCGTCGCCCTAATGACGCTCTTGGAAGGCAAAAGCGAAGAAGAAGTCGATGCCGTCAAACTCTCGACCCTGCACGCCTCCAAAGGCTTGGAATACCCCTACGTCTTCCTCGTCGGCTGCGAAGAGGGCATCCTGCCGCACAACGACAGCATCGAAGAAGAAAACGTCGAAGAAGAACGCCGCCTGATGTACGTCGGCATCACCCGCGCCAAACGCCAGCTTACGCTGACCCACTGCGTCAAACGCAAAAAACAAGGCACATGGCAGTTCCCCGAACCCAGCCGCTTCATAGACGAAATGCCGCAGGAAGACATCAAGATTTTAGGGCGCAAAGGCGGCGAACCGATTGTGAGCAAGGAAGAAGGCAGAAGTCATCTGGCGGGGATGCTGGATATGTTGGCGGCGAAAGGGAAAGGCTGAAACGAGAGATGGACCAGCAAAAGGTCGTCTGAAATAGGTTGCACATGGTACGCTTCTTTAATTTGTAGTGTTCCGGATTCCTCCTGTCAGCCTGAAAGGACAACAAATCTGTGTAAGCCTCAATAATTCAAAAGCAGCGTTGTCGAATGTAAAATACATGGCTATAATCCGCACTACAAGTTTTCCGACGGATAGCGAAAAGTCTGTCTTTCGGCTGCTCTTTTCAATTAAGGTTTTATTAAATAATGTCTTTGTTGGTTAAGGAAAAATACTAACCTTTCTTAACTGTATAGAAGATTGAAAATAATGAAATTTTTTAACCGAGTGCAGTCGGAAGACTTGCCCCACTAATCGGGGATAAAAATCAAACGGCCTTGATGGTTCATCCCATCAAGGCCGTTTTTACGTCATGTGTATTTTCAAGGTTTTTTCGATATTGAATTAAGCGCAAAACAAAACAGATTCGAGTGCGTCAAATCAAGCTGCTAGCGCATCAAATGCTCAACAAATGCCCAATAAGTCCAGATTTCCACCCTCTCCTTTTACGCTCCAAATCCATCATATCAAATCAATCCCGCTTACCGGATTGGAGGCATTTTCATATACGGTAATCAAACACTTTCCCACTTTCATCAAACACAATTTTCAAATAAGGTTTATCGACATAAAGAGGTCGTCTGAAAATCTGCCATTTCATTTTTCAGGCGACCTCTTGTTAGTACAACTCAAAAACCTCGTTATTGCCAACAAGGTTCTCAAGCTATCTTACCCGACGCGGTAAAACGCCAAGCTGCCCAAAAGGTTGGGGAAGTGTTTGACCTGTTTGTTGCCCGTCATGACCGCGCGCTCGAGGACGCGGATTTTGTTTTTGGCACACAATAAATCAAAGTCTTTGAGCGTACACCAATGGATATTCGGCGTGTCGTACCAATGGTAGGGCATGCGTTCGGAAACCGGCATATGCCCGCCGATAGCGATTTGGAAGCGGTTGCGCCAGTAGCCGAAATTTGGGAAGCTGACAATCGCCTGTTTCGCCACGCGCATGAGGCAGCGCAGGATTTTTTCGGTGTTTTGCATGGCTTGGATGGTTTGGCTCAAGACGATAACGTCAAACGTCTGATCGCCAAATTCTGCCAAACCCTGCTCCAAATCGGCTTGAATGACGTTCACGCCGCGCGACATGGCGGCGATGACGCTGTCGGTATCGATTTCGATGCCGTAGCCGCTGCATTTTTTGTGTTCCACCAAGGCCGCCAGCAATTCGCCGTCGCCGCAGCCCAAGTCTAAGACGCGGCTGCCTTCAGGAATCCAGTCGTAAATCAACTGTAAATCGTCGCGCAAATTCATGATCGGCAATCCTTGTCAACATTGTTCATATAAACCGCTACGGCGCGCATATAGGCTTCGTCTTCCATCAAAAAGGCGTCATGGCCGTGGTTGGATTTGACTTCGATATACTGCACCGGCTTGTGCGCGGCAATCAGCGCTTTGACCAGCTCTTTGGAACGCGCGGGCGAGAAACGCCAGTCAGTGCTGAAGCTGGCGACAAAGAATTTCGCTTTCACATTTTGCAGGGCGCGGGTCAGGCTGTCGCCAAAATCCGCCGCCGGATCGAAATAGTCCAAAGCCTTGGTCATAAGCAGGTAAGTGTTGGCATCAAACCGTCCGACGAATTTGTCGCCCTGATAGCGCAGATAGGATTCCACTTCGAATTCAACGCCAAAGCCGTATTGATAGCCGTTTGAACGCAAATCGCGCCCGAATTTTTTACCCAAACCGTCTTCGGCAAGATAAGTAATGTGTCCCATCATGCGGGCAATCCGCAAGCCCCGTGCGGGAACGGTATTGTGGCTGCGGTAATGTCCTTCGTTGAAATCGGGATCGGTCAAAATCGCCTGACGCGCTACATCATTAAACGCGATATTTTGCGTCGAGAGTTTCGGCGCAGACGCAATCACTAAGGCATGGCGCACGCGCTCCGGATAGGAAATCGTCCACTGCAAAGCCTGCATGCCGCCCAAGCTGCCGCCGACAACCGCCGCCCATTGTTCGATGCCGAGATAGTCGGCAAGCGCGGCTTGGGATTTTACCCAGTCCTTCACCGTAACTACCGGAAAATCCGCGCCGTATTCCCTGCCCGTTTCAGGATTGATCGACAAAGGCCCGCTGCTGCCGTCGCAGCCGCCCAGATTGTTCAAACCGACCACGAAAAAACGTTCCGTATCAATCGGTTTGCCGGGTCCGACCATATTGTCCCACCAGCCTGTGTATTTATCCTCCGCCGAATGCCTGCCCGCAACATGATGGTTGCCCGACAGCGCATGGCAGATTAAAACCGCATTGTTTTTTTCGGCATTCAGCTCGCCGTAGGTTTCAATCATCAGATCGAAACGAGGCAAAGTTTTACCGTTTTCCAAAACCAGCGGCATCTCAAACGGAATTTTTTGGGGCGTTACAATGCCCACCGAGGCATTTTGACTCATATCCTGTTCCAACAAATGCGGCGAAAAGCGTTATTATATAGCAAACGGCATGACTTTTTGACACGGTCGGACAAGCAGCCTGATGCGCTGAAACATCCTTCCCCATGCCGCCGCAACCGAACCATACTTTTTCAGACGACCTCCTCACTTCCCGATATGATAGGCAGACTTTTCCGCATATTCTTCTTTTTCGCACTTGCCGCGCTGATTATCAACCGCCTCTTCAGCCGCAAGCAAAAACGCGCCCTGCGCGATGTCACCAAAATTAGCGCATGGGTGCTGCTCGGCGCAGCTACAGCAACGCTGTTTTGGTATCTGGTCATGCTGTATTTCAAACACATTCCAAATTCTTATTGACCGAGTGTTAATAGCAAAACAAATAAAAGGTCGTCTGAAAACGCAAATCTGCATTTTCAGACGACCTCTGTCCGATTGATGGAAAAGCAGCCCGAGAGGAAATGTTTGAAACGTTACAATAAAACTGTGTTTTTTAGCATAACCGTTTTAGCAGAATAGGTACAAAACTTCAACTAGACAAACGGTATAGTGGATTAACTTAAAACCAGTACGGCGTTGCCTCGCCTTGCCGTACTAGCTGTACTGTCTGCGGCTTCGTCGCCTTGTCCTGATTTTTGTTAATCCACTATACAATAAAACTGTGTTTTTTAGCATAACCGCTTTAGCAGAATGGATACAAAACTTCGAATAAACAAACGGTACATTTGAAACACGTTTTGATGAAATTCCTGAAAACTTACCCCAAAAGTTACCCCATAAATGATAAAAATCCAAGCATACGCTAGCATAACCAAGGCGATAAAAAAGCCTTGAAACCGTTATGGCTCAAGGCTCTATGTGTATTACAGGATACTGCTGAAAATTAGGTTTGGTGGAGGCGGGGGGAATTGAACCCACCTAGCCCGTAACCAGTAGTATGTGTATAGACAAACGCCCTTGATTTAGGGCGTTTTTTATCTGTTCATATACTACTGGTTGCGGTCATTTGTGCCACAATTTGTGCCAAACCCAACGAGGGTATTCCCATTGATACTCAAACCAACCAATACAAAAAAACAAACCGCTCGGTGCCAAGTCTCGGGTCGGTCTTTCAGACGACCTTCATTATTGCTTTGGCCGTATTCGGTCTGTTGAACCAGTTGTCCGGCGGCATCGTAACCGTAGGCGGTGATTTTGCCGTCCCAGCCGGTTTCTTGGATCAGGTTGTCGGTTTGGTCGTAATTGAGACGGTAGGTTTCGCCGTTTTCGTTGGTGAGGACGGTCAGACGGCGGGCTTTGTCGTAGGCGTAGGCGAAGGTATGGCCCAGTGCGTTGGTGCGTTTGAGCGGCAGTCCGTCCACTGCGAGTTCGTAGGCGGTTTTGGCACCGAGTCCGTCGATGTGGGCGGTCAGTCGGTTGAGGCAGTCGTATTCGAAGGTTTCGTGACTGCCGTCGGGATAGTCGGTACGGACGGGGTTGCCTGCTGCGTCGTAGTGGTGGCGGGTGGTATGGCCCAGCGCGTCGGTAACGGTTTCGAGATCGCCGTATTCGGTGTAACCGAAACGGGTGGTTTCGCCGGTACAGTCGGTAAAGCAGACGAGTTGGTCGAGGGTGTCGTGGTTAACTGCTAATGAGATTGTTAAAGAACAAATGGTTCAGACGACCTCAAAGAAGATAGTGAGGTCGTCTGAAAAACAGAAACCGCGTGCATACGTACCGCACACACTCTACGTCAGAACTGAAGGTTTTGTGCGGGCTACGGCTTGCTTAATAAATTTATTGAATATTCCAATTAAAAATACTTAAATGGATAAACATTAAACAAATTATTACTTATACTATTTACTGAATTTATAAACTCAGTTTTTATATTATCCGTAAGTGTCTCTCCTTCATCTAATAGGTATTCTAAATCTCGGTATAACAAAGCCAACTGGATAAATTGTGGGAAACCTATCCCTAAATTTGTAAATCCAGATTTGGTATACTCTCCAGCATCATGATTATAATGAGAAATGGTATTATCTATTTTATTTAAAAACCATCCATCTCCCTGTCCCGCTTGTCCAATACCCCAAAAACACCTTGATATTTCAGAATAATTACACTCTAAGTATCTATTCTCATTTAAAGCTTCTTCGTAATTAAAAAGAGAAATATCAGGTATTATCTCCACCTCTTGATACTTAGTAATAAATAACAAATAGTTATTATCTAGCTTGGGAAGTTTATCTAACTTTTTAATTTCTACTTTACGTTTAATACATATATTAAAAAAATCATCGGGAAATAATTTTAATTTGAACATAAAAGTATACTCCATAAATTTTTTGATAAAAGATATTTCCTTCAATACCATATCGTTAACATTTTCCCATTCTTTTCACTGCTTTTGCATTATGCTTACTAATTCTTTCTTTCCTAGCTAAAGCCCTCAGTCTTTTTTCTAAGAACTTCTTAGCTTCAGTTTTTGATAAGTTCATTTTTTCCACTTGATCAAGAATTCCTGCCCAAGTTTTATTCCAATTTTTTCCTGTCCTAGAACTATTGGTATGGATTCCTGGTTTTTTCGTATGTTTTTCTTTTGGTAAGTTATAGTAGTATTCAGGATTATTAACATCTATATCTGCAATTTTTTTGAATCTAGCGGCAAATTCCTCAGGAAAGCCATGATGAATATCACTATTAGTATGCCTAGAGCCAACATAATTTAGCCAGTTATTTTGTAATGTTCGAGTAGGAGTTTTAGCCAATCCAAACGGATCCAGCCACTCCTGCACATTCGGCGCAAACTGATACAGGTTATATCCACCCAACAACCCAATCGGATCCTGATTCACAAATCGCCCGGCCTCAGGCTCGTAATAACGCATCAGGTTGTAATGCAGCCCGGTCTCTTCATCGAAGTATTGGTTTTGCAGTCTGAACGGCTGATGCGCATCCTTGTAAACCCGCTCGTCCTTTTTCAGACGACCCCAGGCGGTGTATTCGCCGTACCATAACAGATTACCGTGGATGTCGGTCATCTCGCGCGGGATGCCGACTTGGTCGGTGTGGAAATAGGCGAGGTATTGCGCTTCGTCTTG
>NZ_CEXQBZ010000011.1:0-18412 GCF_982712965.1 Neisseria flava
AAGGCCGTATGCTACCGCATACTGGCCTTTTTCTGTTAGGGAAAGTTGCACTTCAAATGCGAATCCGCCGACCTTTTCCTTGATAAGGATGGACAAATACGCGGTAAATTTTGCCTGCTGCACAATCCGACGAACTAGCCTGCCAGTTGCGGGAAAATGGATTTCAATCCGGCAACGATGATTTCTACGGAGACGGCGGCAAGCATCATGCCCATGATGCGGTTGAGGATAGTCAGCCCTGTTGTCCCCAGTTTTTTGCTGATTCGTCCGGCGACAACGAGGATGGCGTAGCAAATCAGGCTGACGAGGAAGCCTGCGGCGAGGATCAAAGCGATATCGCTGTAATTTCTGGCGGCTGAAGCGTAGATGATGACGGTGGAGATACCGCCCGGACCGATGGTAATGGGGATGGCGACGGGAACAACGGCGATGGCTTTGGCATTTTTTTGGATGTGTTGCACGACGCCCTCTTCCTTGTCTCCGCCGATATTTTGTTTGGCAGGGTTGTCGTTGCCGTTCATCATGGAGATGGCGATGAGCAATACCAAAATACCGCCACCGACTTGGAAGGAGCCGACGCTGATGCCCAATATTTTCAACAACATTCCGCCCGTCAATGTAAAGACCGCGATGACGATGAAGACGGCGAGCGCGGCGGTACGGGCGATGCGGCGTTTTTCTTTGGTGCTGTGAGACTGTGTCAAATCGAGGTAAATCGAAAGTGCGCTGAACGGGTTGATCAGTACAAGGAAGGCAACTAAAAGTTTGCCGATTTCTACACCTAATTCCATTTTTTATTCCCTTATTTGTCTTTTACGGAGACGTTTATGTCCGCTTTATCGTTGAATGCGTAACGACGTTTGGCTTTGTACTCATTGGAAATGCCCATTAAAAGTGCAAGTACGATCATGATGGAGAGGGTTGCCGTACCGCCGTAGCTGACCAACGGCAGGGGGACGCCGACAACGGGCAAAATGCCGCTGACCATGCCCATGTTCACAAAGGCGTAGCAGAAAAAGGTCATGGTCAATGCGCCGGCGAGTGTGCGGCTGTATAGCGATTGGGCTTTGGCGGCAATCAGTAGTCCGCGCGTCAGGATAACGAGGTAAACCAGCAGCAGCAAGATATTACCGATCAAACCGAATTCTTCGCCATATACGGCAAAAATGAAGTCGGTTGTGGATTCGGGAATGTAATCTAAATGCGTTTGTGTGCCGTTGAGCCAGCCTTTCCCCCAAACGCCGCCCGAACCGATGGCAATCATGGACTGAATGATGTGGTAGCCTGCACCCAAAGGGTCTTGCGTCGGGTCAAACAGCGTCAAAACGCGGGTTTTCTGATAGTCGTGCATCCCGTAGTTCCACAAAAGCGGCAATGCGGCAACAAAGGCGACGATGGCGGCAAAGATGACTTTCCACGGTAAACCTGCGAAAAAGACGATGAAAATACCCGATGCCATAATCAAAACCGCCGTACCCAAGTCAGGCTGTTTCAGAATCAGCGCAACGGGAATCAGGATTAAAAGCATAGCGATGATGTAGTGAAACCATTTCAGACGACCTTCGTGCCGTTGGAAATACCAAGCAACGGTCATGGGCAGGACGATTTTCATGATTTCGGACGGCTGGATGCGCGTGAAGCCCAGCTCCAGCCAGCGGGTAGAGCCATTAACGGTTACGCCCGCGACTTCGACGGCGACAAGCAGCAACACGCCAATCAGGTACATCGGCAGCGCAACTTTTGCAGCATCACGCGGCTTGAACGAAGCGACAAACCACAGCAGTGCAAAGCCGACAACCGTATGCAGGGTTTTGTGTTCAAGCTGGCCGAAATCCTGCCCGTCCGCCGAATAGAGCAAAAACAGGCTCATGACGTAGATGACGAGCATGGGGAAAAACAGCCACGGGTCTATCGGAGCAGATACGGTGCGCTTGATTTTTGCCCACATTCCGACCGTTTCATTCATGATTTGCTTCCTCCTGTTTCAGACCGTAGGCTTTTTGGAATATGGTCGGCGGTTGGGGTTGTGTACGGTGTTGTTGCGGTTCGGGCATTCCGCCTGCGTCGGGGTCGTCTGAAAACTGCTGCGGCTTGACGTTGAGCATATAAAAATCGGTCAGGCTGCGGGCAAGCGGCGCGGCGTATGCACCCCAGCCGCCGTTTTCCAGAATCACAGCGATGGCGATTTCAGGTTTTTCTAAGGGAGCAAACGAGATAAACCACGCATGGTCGCGATGTTGCTCGCGCAAGGCTGAGGCGTTGTAACGACCGCCCTGCTTGATTTGCACAACCTGTGCCGTGCCCGTTTTGCCGCCCATGCTGTAAGCCAAACCGCCGCCGATGCGGTGTGCCGTACCGCCCGGTTTCAAGACTTTCTCCATCGCCTGTTTGACGTATTCGAAATTGTCTTGTTTGAACGGGATTTTGTATTCGGGATTGGGATTGATACGTGTGATTTTGCGTTTGTCGAAATCCAACAACTCTTTCACCAAATGCGGCTGATAAACTAAGCCGTTATTGGCGAGCGAAGCGGTGGCGTGTGCCATTTGCAGCGGGGTGTAGGCGTTGTAACCCTGTCCGATGCTGACCGAGACCATCTCGCCTGCGCGCCATTCTTTGGCGGTAGGATCGGACGATTTGGCAAAGCGTTTCGCCTTCCATTCGCGGCTGGGCAAAACGCCCGTATATTCGCTGGGCAGGTCGATGCCGGTTTTTTTGCCGAAACCGAATTGCGCTAAATACGGCGATGCTTTGTCTATGCCCATTTCGTAGCCCAAGCGGTAGAAAAAAGTATCGGACGACACCTGTATCGCCTTGCTCAAATTCGCCGAACCGTGACCGCTGCGTACGGAATCTCGGAAGACGTGGCGGCTGCCGGGAATGCTCCACGCTCCGGGCGCAGGGACGACCGTCGTTTGGGTAATTTTGCCGCTTTCCAGTAAAGCCATGCCCATAAACGGCTTAAACGTTGAGCCTGGCGGATACAGACCTTGCGTTACGCGGTTGACCAACGGCTTTTTCCAGTCATCATTCAAGGCTTTCCACGTTTCGCTGTCGATGCCGTCGATAAAGAGGTTGGGATCGAAAGATGGTTTGGAAACGAATGCCAACACCGTACCGTCTTGCGGATTGATGGCAACAATCGCCCCGCGCCTGTCTCCCAATATTTTATCCGCCTCTTGTTGCATGCGGATGTCCATGCCCAAACGCAAAGTTTGCCCCATGCGTGAGGGTACGTTTTTCAAGACGCGCACAATATTGCCGTAAGCGTCTTTTTCCACTTCTTGATAGCCGGGCGCGCCATGAAGCTGCGGTTCATAATATTTTTCCAGCCCCGATTTGCCGATGTGGGTGCTGCCGCGATAGAGCGCAGTCAAGCCTTCTTCTTCCAAAATTTCCTGATCTTTGTCGCTGATGCGTCCGATATAACCTAAAAAGTGTGAAGTCAGCTTGCCATAAGGATACTCGCGGAAAGTGCGCGAATTGACTTCTACGCCTTTAAATTCATTAAGATGCACGGACAATTTCGCCGCTTCTTCATCTGTCAGGCGCAGCTTGAGTGGGATGTTTTCAAATTTACGGTAGCTTTCGCGATATTTATAGAAACGCTTCAAATCAGTAGGCGTAATATCGACATACTTCCGCAGTGATTCGATGACATCTTCCATCTTGCCTTCAATGCGGCTGGGGATGACTTCTAGAGAAAACACGGGATAGTTTTTTGCCAACGGCACGCCGTTGACATCTACGATTTCGCCGCGAACAGGCGGGGTCGGAATTAATGTGATGCGGTTGCTGGATGCCTGTCCGGAAAAATCGTCATGCCGAAACACCTGCAAATAGACAAACCGAGCCACCAATGTGGCAAACAAAACCACAATCAGGATAAACGCCACCAGCAGACGCAATAAAGAATCGGCTTGCGCCGCCTTTGCAGTCTGTGTTTTACCGCTACCGCCATTTTTCAGACGACGTTTCATAGTATTCAGTATGGACATGGTTTCACGTTATCTGTTGGCGCGATAAAAATTGGTCAGTACCAGCATCAACTGGCTCAAGAAAGGCCAAAGCAGCGCACCGGTCAAAGGCGCAATGAAACTTTGCCAAGTAATGATTTGGTTGTTGAGAAACAGGCGCGCCGCCACCAATACCGCCTGATGGCAGAACAAAGCTGCCAATACCGCCCCAATCTGCATGATGTGGCCGTAGAGCATAATTTGACGGCGCGTGTTCAATACAAAATACACCATGACCGTATAAGACAATGCGTGCAGCCCCAAAGTCGCTGCCGTTGCGGCATCGACTATCAAGCCGAGTAAAAACGCAATGCCCATGCCGACACGTTGGGGATGGTGCATCGACCAATAAAGCAGCATCAGCGCGGTCAGTTCCGGCAACCAGAAAAAACCATCAAAGGGAAAAGGCATGAAATCGACAAGCATGGTTACGGCAAAACTTGCCGCAATCACGCCGACAGGCATGGCACGGTAGGAATCGTCAAAATCGTTCATGAATGATTTATTGAGAAGAATGGGAAGAAGACAGAACCAAAACAAAGCGGCTGCGGCGCAAGGCGGCAAACGGGGTCAGTTCTGTGTCGTAATAAGGCGTACCGGACGCGCGGACGACTTTATCCACGCGCGCTACGGGAATGCCTGCCGGATAAATGCCGTCCAAACCGGAGGTAATCAAAACATCCTGCGGCTTCAAATCCGATCCTGTCGGAAAATAGCGCAAATCCAAACCCACGCCGTTGCCGTAGGCGAGATTGCGTTCGCCCGTCCGCTCAACGGCAACAGGGACGATACTTTGCGCAGCCGCCATCAGCTCGACTTCCGCGCTGTTTGCGTGAACTAAGGTAATCCGCCCGATTAAGCCGTTTTGGTCGATAACGGCATCGCCTGCCATTACCCCTTCGCCAATGCCTTTATTGATAATCAAACGCTCGGACAACGGGTCTTTGCCACTGGACAATACTTCAGCGCCGATGAAACTGCTGATGCCTTTTTGTTGCAAGCCGTATAGCTTTTTCAGCTCCTGCAATTCGCTCAAGTTAACCTTGTCACGTTGAAGCTGGATTTTCAGACGACCGTTTTCCTCCAAAAGGAGACGGTTTTGTTCCAACAGCTCGGTTTGTGATTGAGATTGGTTGGAAATATATTGATACAGACGTACCGGCTGGTTTGCCAGCCACTGCACCGGATAAAGAATCTCCGCTGCAGCCGTGCGCACGGGTTGCATCAGGTCGAAACGACCATCCGCCACCATAATGCCTGCACCCAGTAAAAGATACGCAATAAAACGAGGCAACAGCTTTTGGCCCTTTGCCTCGTCAAACCGTAAAGAAGAATGTTCCATTTCAGCCTGCCTTACGGGTTATCCACAAAAACGGCATTCCATTTGCCGATGTAATCCAAGGCTTTGCCTGCGCCATAAGCCACACAGTTCAAAGGCTGGTCGGCAATGCCGACAGGCAGTCCCGTCGCATCTGCCAAAACCGTATCCATACCGTGCAATAGTGCGCCGCCACCCGTCAGCATAATACCCCTGTCGGCAATATCACCCGCTAACTCCGGTGATACTTGTTCCAATGCAAGGCGTACGGCGCGGATAATCTGATTAACCGTTTCGCTCAGAGCTTCGCGCACTTCCTCAGAAGTAACAGCCAACGATTTTGGGGTTCCTTCCGCCAAATCCCGACCTTTAATCCGCATCGCGGTTTCCGTTGCAAAGCCATAAGCAGAGCCGATCGTTTTCTTCAACTCTTCAGCCGTCGCTTCACCAATCAGTACACCGCGATGACGGCGCAAATAATGCACGATGCTTTTATCAAATTCATCACCGGCAGCGCGGACGGATGCGGAGTAAGCCATACCGCCCAACGACAAAATACCGATTTCCGTTGTGCCGCCGCCGATATCCACTACCATTGAGCCGACAGTATCCTCAACCGGCAGACCCGCACCTAAAGCAGCCGCCATCGGCTCCTCAATCAAATGAACAGATGACGCCCCTGCCGCAAATGCAGAATCCAAAATCGCCTTGCGTTCCACTTGAGTTGCCCCGCCAGGCACGCAAATCACTACGCGTGGCGGGACGACTGAATGACCTTCCGTGGCCTTTTTAATCAGCATACTTAGCATACGCTCGGCAATCGTAAAGTCGGCAATCACTCCGTCCTGCATAGGCCGGACGATTTCAATATTGCGCGGCGCACGCCCCTGCATTTTTTTGGCTTCCGTACCTACGGCAACAATTTTACTTTTGCCCCCCGTACCCGACTGAACCGCCACCACAGACGGCTCGTCCAAAACAATGCCTTTACCGCGCACATAAATCAACGTGTTCGCCGTACCTAAATCAATGGCGATATCGTTGGAGAAAAAACGGGATAAAAAACGAAACATAAAATACCTGAATATCGGCCCAGCACCGATTTTATTTAATTGTTATTCAAAATATTAAAAACATGGGAACAACGCCTTTTCAGACGACCTCCCCACTTCCCGTATGAAACGCATGGCGAAATCACACGCCGTTTGAGTAGTTTTCGGTTATAATTCCTCGTTTCATCGAAGAAGAATGCAATGATACCCCAAATAAGGGGGTGCCTGCTATCAGACAAGGATTTTTTATGGCTTTAAGCTTAACCGATGTGGAAAAAATTGCCAAACTCTCACGCCTTTCACTGACCGAGGAAGAAAAAGGCAAAACCCTCTCAGAATTAAACGACATTTTCGCTATGGTCGAAAAGATGCAGAGCGTGAATACCGACGGTATCAAGCCGATGGCACACCCCCACGAAGCCGCCCTGCGCCTGCGCGAGGATAAAGTTACCGAAACCGACCATGCCGCCGAATATCAAGCCGTCGCGCCGGAAGTGCGCAACCGTTTGTATATTGTGCCGCAGGTAATTGAAGAATAATTTTTCAGACGACCTCATTATATTGAAATATGAAATCTAAACTTGGGTCGTCTGAAACTCGTTTCCTTTTTCCTTCGAAATTTCAATCACTGTTCAGCCTACGTTTTCGACAACACTTTCCCGAATATTTGCCTGAAAACAGAAACCGTCTTAATTAGGAATCATGGCGCAATGACTCAATACACCCTCAAACAAGCCAGCCAACTGCTGCAATCCAAACAAATCTCCGCCGTCGAACTGGCAACCGAATACCTCGCCGCCATTGCTGCGCAAAACCCGGATATCAACGGCTACATCACTCTCGACCAAGACAAGACCCTTGCCGAAGCCCGTGCCGCCGACGCGCGTATCGCGCAAGGTACCGCCACCGCGCTTACCGGCGTACCCATCGCCTACAAAGATATTTTCTGTCAAACAGGTTGGCGCAGTGCGTGCAGCTCCAAAATGCTGGACAACTTTGTCTCCCCCTACACTGCCACCGTCGTTCAAAATCTGCTTGACGAAGGCATGGTAACGCTTGGCCGTACCAATATGGACGAGTTTGCCATGGGCTCGACCAATGAGACCTCGTTCTACGGCGCGACTAAAAACCCGTGGAATCCCGAACACGTCCCAGGCGGTTCATCCGGCGGTTCCGCAGCGGTCGTTGCCGCACGCCTTGCTCCTGTCGCACTCGGTTCAGATACCGGCGGCTCTATCCGCCAGCCTGCTTCACACTGTGGCATCACCGGTATCAAACCCACCTACGGCACGGTTTCCCGCTTTGGCATGGTTGCCTACGCATCCAGTTTTGACCAAGCAGGCCCAATGGCGCAAACTGCCGAAGACTGCGCGATTTTGCTCAATGCAATGGCGAGCTTCGACGAGCGCGATTCCACCAGCTTGGAACGCAGCAAAGAAGACTACACACGCGACTTGGACAAACCGCTTAAAGGCATAAAAATCGGTCTGCCTAAAGAATATTTCGGCGAAGGCGCGGATGCCGATGTGCAGGCTGCTTTACAAAGCGTCATCAATCTTTTAAAAGCACAAGGCGCGGAAACCATTGAAGTTTCCCTGCCGCAAACTTCTCTGTCTATCCCCGCTTACTACGTCCTCGCTTCCGCCGAAGCCAGCACCAATCTTTCCCGCTACGACGGCGTGCGCTACGGCCACCGCGCCGCCCAATTCGGCGACCTTGAAGAAATGTACAGCAACACCCGCGCCGAAGGCTTCGGCAGCGAAGTCAAACGCCGCATCATGATTGGCACTTATGTGTTGTCGCACGGCTACTACGATGCCTATTACTTGAAAGCCCAAAAACTGCGCCGCCTCGTTGCCAACGATTTTCAGACGGCATTCGCGCAATGTGATTTCATCCTTGCCCCAACTGCGCCCACCGCCGCCCCCAAACTCGGCAGCGACATCCACGATCCCGTGCAGATGTACCTTTCCGACATCTACACCATCGCTGTAAATTTGGCAGGTTTGCCAGCCTTGACATTGCCCGCAGGTTTCAGCGGCAACGGACTACCCATCGGCGTGCAATTTATCGGCAACCACTTCTCCGAAGCCAAAATCCTTGGCGCGGCACATCAAGTGCAGTTGGCGAGCGATTGGCATACCAAAGCCCCTGATGGAAAAGCATGATGCCGGAGCAGTTTGTTTTTCCCGATTTCAAAACCGTATATGAGGATGCGCCGAAATTTCAAATCCAGCATTTGAAATTCACCTTGCGCAAGTTGTTTGCACGGAGGCAGATTAAGGATTTTGAGACCTTTGTCAATGCTTCTGCACTACGTCGTGTTTTTTTCCAAAAGCTGCCACAAGATGCCTATCCTTTGATTCATGCCTTTATTGATAAGCGTTTTGACAAACAGCGCAGACTGCAAGCTATGAAAGAAGACCTGTTGACAGCTGAAAAACTGTTCGGACAGGAAACACTTACCGGTATGGAGACTCGCGAATTCCATATCGTCTTAGCACATCTTTCAGACGACCTGACTTTGTGGCTGAACCGGAACGATAATTGCGTGGATGAAGGAATGTGGTCGCTATCCTTACGCGACAGCGAAGGAAAACGTCTCTACATGGCAACCTTCGCTCTAGTTGACGGTAAACTGCTGGCCGCTTCTATCCAAGGCCCCGCAGGGGAAGAAGCCAAAGACCTTGTCCGCAGCCTGACCAAACGACTCCACGGCCTGCGCCCGCAGCAACTGATGGTAACCGCCCTGCAATATTTTTCGGCATCACTCAAGTTGGGTGGCGTTATCGGCATTGCCCAAGAGCATCAGGTCAAACTGCGCTGGCGGCTGAAGAAACGGGTCAAAATGAATTACGACCTGTTTTGGCAGGAAAACGGCGCAACGCTCGAAAGCGACGGCTACTGGCATCTGCCACAAACTCCGCCGCGAAAAGACTTGGCGGAAATCGAAAGCAAAAAACGATCGATGTACCGCAAACGTTACCAAATGCTGGATAACATGGCGACTGAGATGCAGGCTTGCTTTCAGAAGACTTGATACTGGGCTTTCAGACGACCTGTTGTCTCTACAAACCAAAACAGGCCGTCTGAAAACAGCTGACCACTTTATATTATTGACATCAAAAGAAAGAACCTCTTATGACTTGGGAAACTGTAATCGGCTTGGAAATCCACGTCCAGCTCAACACCCAATCCAAAATCTTCAGCGGCGCATCGACCGCATTCGGAGCGGAACCCAATGCGCACGCCAGCGTGGTGGAATGTGCTTTGCCGGGCGTACTGCCGGTAATGAACCGCGAAGTCGTTGAAAAAGCCATCAAATTAGGCTTGGCTTTGGATGCGAAAATCAATCAGAAAAACGTGTTCGACCGCAAAAACTACTTCTATCCTGATTTGCCCAAAGGCTATCAAATCAGCCAGTTGGATTTGCCGATTGTCGAACACGGCAAATTGGAAATCGTGGTCGGCGACGATGTGAAAACCATCAACGTAACCCGCGCGCACATGGAAGAAGATGCGGGCAAATCCGTGCACGAGGGCTTGAACGGCGCGACCGGTATCGACCTGAACCGTGCCGGCACGCCGCTGTTGGAAGTCGTATCGGAACCCGAAATGCGCTCCGCCGCCGAAGCCGTTGCCTACGCCAAAGCCTTGCACAGCTTGGTAACATGGCTGGACATCTGCGACGGCAACATGGCGGAAGGTTCGTTCCGCGTCGATGCCAACGTATCCGTGCGTCCGAAGGGCCAAGCGGAATTCGGCACGCGTCGCGAGATTAAAAACCTCAATTCTTTCCGCTTCTTGGAGCAGGCGATTAATTACGAAGTAGAAGCGCAAATCGAGATTTTGGAAGACGGCGGAAAAGTACAGCAGGCAACTATGCTGTTCGACCCGGAAAAAGGCGAAACCCGCGTGATGCGTTTGAAAGAAGACGCGCATGACTACCGCTACTTCCCCGACCCCGATTTGCTGCCCGTCATCATTTCAGATGACCGGTTGCAAAAAGCCAAAGCAGAAATGCCCGAGCTGCCAAAAGAAATGGCGGCGCGTTTCGTGGCGGATTATGGCGTGAGCGACTACGACGCGCGCCTGCTCACCGCCAGCCGCGTGCAGGCTGCCTATTTTGAAGAAGCCGCCAAAGAGAGCGGACAAGGCAAGCTGACTGCCAACTGGATGAACGGCGAACTCGCCGCCACGTTGAACAAAGCAGGCATGGAACTTGACGACAGCCCAATTACCGCTCCGCGCCTTGCCGCTCTGGTAGGCAAAATCGCCGACGGCACTTTAAGCAGCAAATTGGCGAAAAAAGCCTTTGAAGCCATGTGGACTGAACCCGAAGCTTCCATTACCGAAATCATCGAAAAACACGGCTTGCAACAGATGACCGATACCGGCGCGATTGAAGCGATGGTGGACGAAGTGTTGGCAAACAACGCCAAAGCCGTGGAACAATTCAAATCCGGCAACGAAAAAGCCCTGAATGCGATTGTAGGACAAGTGATGAAGGCTAGTAAAGGCAAAGCCAATCCCGCGCAGGTGCAAGAATTGATTAAAGCAAAATTGGCTTAAGTAAGATAAAGGCTGCCTGAAAACGGTAAAATGGTTTTCAGGCAGCCTTTAAGCCAACTAGAATCGGTAATTTAAGCTGATAAATTCAACAACACTTTCATGCAACCTTTCCTAATATTAGGTCCCAACCCAATTTAATGCGCTAAAAATCTTGGTAGGTATTTAAATTATTGAATTAAAAAAGGATAAAACATGAACGAGCAAGAATACCGCGAAACTTTCTCCGAAGACGATGCCGTCGGCTGGGATGCCATTGATGCCGAACTCGAAAAGCTTTATGGTGAAACTGAACCGCGTCATTACGGCAGTATCATCAAATACTGGATGGGTGGAGAAGACCCATTGGATGGCACCAGTATCTATGACTGTAATGAACAAACACCACACCGCCACATCATCTCCTACGGCATGAGTGAGCTTTACTTTTCTCCAGAAACTGCTGATGCCGAATTCAGCAAGTGGGGCTTCGAATTTACCTTCCGTATCACACCTTGCAAACTTGACCCGGCTTCCGACAGCGGCACGCCGCACGAACCATTTTGGGCTATCAATCTGATGAATAACTTAGCCCGCTATGTTTTTGAGAGCGAAAAATGGTTCGAACCTTACCACTTTATTCCCACCAACAGTCCCATTCGAAGTGATACTGAAACCGCTTTGGTCGGTATCGCTTTTGTTCCTGATCCCAAACTGCCTGCCGTTGATACACCGAATGGCAAAGTCGATTTTCTGCAGATGGTTGGACTGACTCAATCCGAACTGGATTGGTTGTGGCAAGAACCTTCAACCGCCCGCTGCAAAGAGCTAATCGACAAAATGCGTGTTGACAATCCCCTTCTGATAACGGATTTGGCGCGTACACGCAGTTATGTATAGCCACCTATACGCTTTTATCAATCAAATACCGCTTTTCATCTTGAACAGTTCGCGAATCCCAACGCTACTCCGCTTTCAGACGACGTCAGGTTGAGACTAAATGCCAATAATTTGGATACGTTGGAAAAGGGGCATTTGATTGGGAATGGGATGAAGATAAGCGTAGATGAATTGGGGAAAAAAGTTTTAGAACACATCGGTAAGAATGAACCGTTATTGTTGAAAAATCTACTGGTTAACTTCAATTAGGGAAAACATGAAGAAGTTAGGAAGTTGATTGGAGAGTTGATTAGGGTAGATTTTATTCAAATGAAAGACTAGGCTATGAAATCAAAATTTGTGTATAAGTTACTGGTAATTTCAAAGTACCTGTATATTTTAATTTGTATATCAATACCGATCGTTTTTATTTATGAAAGTTACCAAAGAGATAATGTTGATTTTATGATTTATATTCATGCTTTTATTATTTTTTCCATATTGGGTGTATTGACTCAATATTCTACGTCTAATTTTTTTGAAAAGGAAAAATAACATGATTGAACTATTTCCCGTTGAAACCGAAATTGCAAAATGTCTTCTTCGGAGCATTTTCTGAAAATTGCCAAAATCATGGTTTTGTGGGCTGCATTGTTGGGAATGTGCATGGACGGCTGAATTGAACGAGGATGATGCGGGTGACTGTACTGCTGAACAAAGAACAGCAACCGATGAACCTGAAAATGATTCATCTGTTTTTAGTCAGTCTTGCCATGCCATCTGAAAACAAAGCTTGGTTTTCAGACGACTCTAAAGCCATTACAAATCAAGGAGTAAGATGAAAATAATATTACCTGCAGTACTATTACTGGTAACAACTTCCTCATTTGCAAAAAATTACGCCGAACAGCCTCAGCCTTTTACTCCCCAAACAGTGCAGGATGTATTGCATTGCAAGGTTTCATCGTTGGATTTTTCGCTTTGGATTCCGGAAAATTTCACCGGCTATCTTGATCCAAATGAACGTGCAGGAGAAAATGTAGGACGTTTTGTCAATGAAATCGACAATATTACTTACCGTTACCGCTTGCCATTTAAGGTGCATCTTGCCAACCCCTTAGATGGAAAAGAAGTAGAAGGGCAGTATGTCGCCATTCGCAACAATGCCATCTATTTGGAAATTGATTGGACACGATATCCCAAATTGCATTCACTATACCGTCAGAAATATCACGAAGACCTTCAAGAACTGACGCAACAGCCAATGGGACAAGATATCACTTCTAAAACGACACCTAAAAAACCGGATACATTGGGCTATGATGTGCCTGCTGTCGAAAAATCGATAACAGATCCCAATAAAAAATCTAAGATATGGAAATATTTTGGCTTTGCTGCTGTATTTAAAGCAGATGTACTAAGGGGTGATTCAGATAAGGGCTATATCGGCTGCCGCTATCCGTTGTAGACTGTCTTCCAAAAACGGGGGTCGTCTGAAAGTTGATTTTTCAGACGACCTTTTAACTTAATCTATTCAAACCACACCAAGCCATGACCCACACCATTACCCTACCCGACCAAACCACCTTTACCGCCAACGACGGCGAAACGGTTTTAGCTGCTGCCGCCCGTCAAAACCTCAATCTGCCCCATTCCTGCAAAAGCGGTGTCTGCGGGCAATGTAAAGCCGAACTGGTGAGCGGCGATATTCAAATGGGCGAACACTCGGAACAGGCTTTGTCCGAAGTAGAAAAAGCGCAAGGCAAGATTTTGATGTGCTGCACCACCGCGCAAAGCGACATCAGCATCAACATTCCCGGTTACAACGCCAACGCCCTCCCCGTCCGCACCCTACCCGCCCGTATCGAAAGCATGGTTTTCAAACACGATGTCGCCCTCCTGAAACTCGCCCTGCCCAAAGCCCCGCCGTTTGCTTTCTACGCCGGGCAATACATTGATTTACTACTGCCGGGCAACGTCAGCCGCAGCTACTCCATCGCCAATTCGCCCGACCAAGAAGGCATTTTGGAACTGCACATCCGCAGGCGCGAAAATGGCGTCTGCTCGGAAATGATTTTCGGCAGCGAACCCAAAGTCAAAGAAAAAGGCATCGTCCGAGTTAAAGGTCCGCTCGGTTCGTTTACCCTACAAGAAGACAGCGACAAACCCATCATTCTCTTGGCAACCGGTACAGGCTATGCCCCCATCCGCAGCATCCTGCTCGACCTTATTCGCCAAGACAGCAGCCGTGCCGTCCATTTTTACTGGGGCGCGCGTCACCAAGATGATTTGTACGTACTCGAAGAAGCGCAAGAGCTGACAGGTCGTCTGAAAAACGCCCGCTTCACTCCCGTCCTTTCAAAAGCCGATGAGGGCTGGCAAGGCGAAAAAGGATACGTCCAAACCACCACGGCGAAGGATTATCCCGATTTAAGCAGTTACGAAGTTTATGCCTGCGGTTCCGTCGCCATGACCGAAAGCGCGAAATCCGTGTTGACCGCACAATGCAGCCTGCCTGAGACAGCCTTCTATTCCGACGCTTTTTCTCCGGCACAATAACCCTGTTTTCTTTCCCCTCTGGTTTATTACAGCCAGACAAACGTCATCAAGGTCATCTGAAAAAGAAGCTTGAAGCTTTTCAGATGACCTTTAATTCAATTCTTTTTAGACAAAAAGTATAAAATTAATCCAGTTTTAAAAAGTAAATCCGTATTTTTAGAAAAATAGATTGTCGTTTTGTCTAAAATGCGTATAATCCCCTTCCAAAGCAAACCATAATTTCGATAAAGTTTGGACAAGGAACATCATGCAATTAGACATTGACCGCTTAGTTGCTTATTTCGGCGGCGTGAATGCACTTGCTGAAGCGTTGAAACAGCACGATCCCGAAAATGCCGCAACAACCGCCGCCATCTATAAATGGCGCACGCGCGGGTCGCTACCTTTGGCGCAACTGCAAAAGCTGACCGCGCTGGCGGAAGCGCAAGGTAGGCCGCTGGATTTGAATGCTTTTTTACAAAAAAACGAATCTCTGGAGAGAACAGAAATGACACAGACCAACCGCGTAATTATTTTCGACACCACCATGCGCGACGGCGAGCAGTCGCCCGGTGCATCCATGACCAAAGAGGAGAAAATCCGCATTGCCCGCCAATTGGAGAAAATGGGCGTGGATGTGATTGAGGCGGGTTTTGCAGCCGCCAGTCCGGGCGATTTCGAATCGGTCAATGCGATTGCCAAAATCATCACCAAATCCACGGTCTGCTCGCTGGCGCGTGCCGTTGAAAACGATGTGCGTAAGGCAGGCGAAGCCGTTTCCCCCGCGCCGAAAAAACGCATCCATACCTTCATCGCCACCAGTCCCATCCACATGGAGCACAAACTGAAAATGAAGCCGCAGCAGGTCATCGATGCGGCGGTCAAAGCGGTGAAAATCGCCAAAGAATACACCGACGATGTGGAATTTTCCGCCGAAGACGCCGTGCGTTCGGATTTGGACTTCCTCGCCAAAATCTTTACGGCGGTTATCGAAGCGGGCGCGACCACCATCAATATTCCCGATACTGTCGGCTACTCCATCCCTTCCGTGTGGTACGAGCGTATCAGCAACATCATCAAAAGCGTACCCAACGGCGACAAAGTAGTCTGGTCGACCCACTGCCACAACGACTTGGGTATGGCGGTTGCCAACTCGCTGGCCGCTGTTCAGGCAGGCGTGCGCCAGGTGGAATGCACCATCAACGGCTTGGGCGAACGCGCGGGCAATGCCAGCCTTGAAGAAATCGTGATGGCGTTGAAAGTGCGCCATGACCTTTTCGGCTTGGAAACCGGCATCGACACCACGCAAATCGTGCCGGTATCCAAACTAGTGTCTACCATTACCGGCTATCCGATTCAGCCCAACAAGGCGGTGGTCGGCGCAAACGCCTTTGCACATGAATCAGGCATCCATCAGGACGGCGTGTTGAAACACCCCGAAACCTATGAAATCATGACTGCCGAATCGGTCGGCTGGTCAACCAACCGCCTGACCTTGGGCAAACTGTCCGGCCGCAGCGCGTTCCGCAGCAAACTGGCAGATTTGGGCATCGAGTTGGAAAGCGAAGAAGCGCTGAACGCCGCGTTTGCCCGCTTTAAAGAACTCGCCGACAAAAAACGCGAAATCTTCGATGAAGACCTGCACGCGTTGGTGTCCGACGAAATGGGCAGCATGGGTGCCGAAAGCTACAAATTTATCTCCCAAAAAATCAGCACCGAAACCGGCGAAGAACCGCGTGCCGACATCGTGTTCAGCATCAAAGGCGAAGAAAAACGCGCTTCCGCCACTGGCTCCGGCCCTGTTGATGCGATTTTCAAAGCGATTGAGAGCGTGGCGCAAAGCGGCGCGACTTTACAGATTTATTCCGTCAACGCCGTAACGCAAGGCACGGAAAGCCAAGGCGAAACCAGCGTCCGTCTGGCGCGCGGCAACCGCGTCGTCAACGGACAAGGCGCGGATACCGACGTTTTGGTCGCCACTTCCAAAGCCTACCTCTCCGCCTTGAGCAAACTGGAATTCGGTGCCGCCAAACCGAAAGCGCAAGGCAGCGGTACGATTTGAACTTAAATAGATTGATTTGAATTTAAAAAGCAAAAAGGTCGTCTGAAAACCGAAGTTTGGGTTTTCAGACGACCTTTTTCATGACTGCACGTTGCACCCCGAATATCGATACCAATACCAACGCAAATCCTGCCAGCGATTTCGCGTCCATGCTTTGTCCTAAAAACAGCCAGCCCAAGACAAATGCTGAGACAGGGCTGAGTAGTCCCAGCGATGAAACCGCAGCAGGCGAAAGTTTCGCAATTCCTCTGAAAAACAATACATAAGCCAACACGGCACCAAACAGACACAAATACAGATAGCCTCCGATATTGGCGGGGCTTAAAGATTCAAGCGGCGGTTCGGCAAGCAGGGCGACGGGCAGTAAAAACAAGCCGCCGATAAAAAGCTGCCAGCCTGTGAACGCCAACACGGGCAGCGAAGTGCGACGGTGTTTCGACAAATAAACGCCCAACGCCATCGCCGCCGCGCCCGCCAATGCCGCCAAAATCCCCGTACCGTCATAGCGCGCCTGCGGCGACAATACCAAGAGCGCAATCCCCAAAACCCCTGCCGCCGACCAAGCCCAAGCCGCTTTGGGCGGCATGGTTTTGCCGATTAACCAAGTGAACACCAGCACCATCAGCGTCTGCGTCGAACTCAATACCGCCGCCAGTCCGCCCGGCAAGCGATACGCCGCCACAAACAGCATAGCTTGAAAAAAGCCGATGTTCAAAAAACCGAGCAAGACAACGGTCGCCCATTCGTCGCGTTTGGGTATGCGCCGCGTCCACGCCAACAGCAAAAGCCCGGCGGGTAAAACACGGATAAGCGCAGCAGTAAACGGCCTGTCTGGTGGCAGAAATTCGGTGGTTACGAGATAAGTGCTGCCCCAAATCAGCGGGGCGAGCGCGGTGGTCAGGATGGTGGCGGTGCGACTGGGCATAGTGGGGGCTTTTGTGTATGGTGTTTTGGATAGTAGGCTGGGATTTTTGGTATAGTGGATTAAATTTAAACCAGTACGGCGTTGCCTCGCCTTGCCGTACTATTTGTACTGTCTGCGGCTTCGTCGCCTTGTCCTGATTTAAATTTAACCCACTATAAAACCGCTTGAATCTTTTTTGGGATTGGACAATTCAGATAAACCATCCAATCTAAAACTCCAAAACATGCTCTACCGCGATTCCCGGCAAACCCACTCCGTAACAGTTTAATCAGCAGTCCCACTTATTCCGTCAGCGCCGCATCCACTGCCGAGAGCGCATGGATGGCGGTGCTGTCGAACACGGGCAGCGGGCTGTCGGTTTCGTTCACAAGCAGGCAGATTTCGGTACAGCCGAGTATCACACCCTGCGCGCCTTCGTTTTTCAGACGACCTATCACGTCGTAAAAGTAGCGTGCGGATTCGGGGCGGATGCGGTTCAGACACAGTTCGTCAAAAATAATGCGGTGGATTTCGTCTTGTTCGGCGGCGGTCGGAGCTATGGTTTGTACGCCCTGCGAACCCATGCGCTCCGTATAAAAGCCGTCGCTCATGGTAAAGCGCGTGCCAAGCAGGCCGACGGCGGACAAGCCCTGCCGTTTGATGGCGGCGGCGGTGGCATCGACGACGTGCAGCAAGGGGATGCCGGCCGCCTGTTCGATGGCGGGGGCGACTTTGTGCATGGTGTTGGTGGCGAGCAGCAAAAAATCCGCGCCGCCCGCTTCCAGCTTCCGCGCGCTTTGCGCCAACACGTTTCCCGCCGCCGCCCAATCGCCGCTTTTCTGCAAACGGACGATTTCTTCAAAATCCACGCTGTCGAGCAGGATTTTGGCACTGCGGTTGCCGCCCAAACGGCGGTTGGTCTCGCGGTTGATGATTTGGTAGTAGAGCACGGTGCTTTCGGGACTCATACCACCGATGATGCCTATGGTTTTCATGTTTTCTCCTGAAATTTAATAAATATAGTGGATTAAAATAAAAATGAGACAAGGCGGCAACGCCCGCCGTGTACGGGTAGTACATAAGGGCGTTGGCAAC
>NZ_CEXQBZ010000012.1:0-18227 GCF_982712965.1 Neisseria flava
CTTGGGTGTGTACGGGTGGCGGCGGGCGGTTTGTTGCTATGATACGGGAGTTCCGATATACAAGGGTGTGTGCGGTACGCACGCGTTTTTTGCCGTTCTCAAACCATTGTTTCAAACTTTCAGACGAACTCAGACGTCGTCTGAAAACCCCAAACTTACAATCTGTCCTTACGAGCGGTAGTCTGCGTTGATGGAGACGTAGTCGTGCGACAGGTCGCAGGTATAGACGGTAGCGGCGGCTTGTCCGCGGTGGAGTTTGATGCGGACGGTGATTTCGTCTTTCGCCATCACTGCCTGCCCTTGTTCTTCAGTGTAGCTTGCGGCGCGGCCGCCGTTTTCGGCAACCAATACGTCGTCCAGATACATTTCGAGGATGTCGGCGTCCAAATCGGCGATGCCGGCGTAGCCGATGGCGGCGAGTAGTCTGCCGAGGTTGGGGTCGGAGGCGAAGAAGGCGGTTTTAACGAGGGGCGAGTGGGCGACGGCGTAGGCGACTTGGCGGGCTTCGTCGCGGGTTTTGGCGTTTTCGACGCGGACGGTGATGAATTTGGTTGCTCCTTCGCCGTCGCGGACGATGGCTTGGGCGAGTTCGAGGGCGAGGCTGCCGAGCAGGTCTTTGAGCTGTTTGTAGCGCGGGTCGGCGATGTTGTCGATTTCGCTTTGGCTGTTTTTGCCGGTTGCGATGATGACGAAGCTGTCGTTGGTGCTGGTGTCGCCGTCAACGGTGATGGTGTTGAAGGTTTCGTCGGCGATTTCTTGGGTCATCAGCTGGAGGACGGGTTGGGAAACTTTGGCATCGGTGGCGATGAAGGAGAGCATGGTCGCCATGTTGGGGTGGATCATGCCGGAGCCTTTGGCGATGCCGGTGGCGCGGACGGTGTGTTTTTCGCCGACGCTGCCTTCGCGCGAGGCGGATTTGGGCACGGTGTCGGTGGTCATGATGGCGCGTGCGGCATCCGCCCAGTCGGCGGGCTGCATTTTGGGCAGGGCGGCGACGATTTTGCCGACGGGCAGGGGCTCGAGGATGACGCCTGTGGAGAAGGGAAGGACTTGGGAGGGTTTACAGCCGGTTTGTTCGGCGGTGGCGGCGCAGGTTTCGATGGCGTCGATTCTGCCTTGCGCGCCTGTACCGGCGTTGGCGTTGCCGGTGTTGATGATGATGGCGCGTACGCCGTCTTCGTCAAAGAGGTGTGATTTGGCGATGTGGACGGGGGCGGCGCAGAAGCGGTTGGTGGTAAACACGGCACCGACGGTATTGCCGCCGGAAAGTACCATCAGGGTGAGGTCGGCGCGGTCGGTTTGTTTGATGCCTGCGCGGGCGGTGAAGAGTTGGATGCCGTCGATGTTCAGCAGTTGGTCTGCGGTTTTTTCTGTAAGGTTGACTGCCATTTTGCTGCTCCTTTGTTTGGGGTTGTTGTTGATTTGGTTTTTAGACGACCTTTTGGTTCATCGGGGTCGTCTGAAAAGTGTTCAGAATCCTAATACGGGGATGATAATCGGGGCGATGGCGGCGGTCAGCACGCCGTTGAGGGTCAGCCCCAGCCCTGCGTATGCCGCCATGCGCCGGCTGCGCTCGAGTGAGGCGGCGATGCCCATGGCGTGTGAGGCGGTGCCGAGCGACATGCCGACTGATGAGGGCATAACAACGGTGTTTTTAAGCACGGTATAACCGGCTATCTGCCCGACCAATCCGGCGACGATGACGGTGGCGGCGGTGATGGCGGGGATGCCGCCTATGGTGCGGGTAATTTCGATGGCGATGGGGTTGGTCACGGATTTGGCGGCGAGCGAGAGGACGACTTCGCGTTCCGCGCCCAGCCATTTGGCGAAATACATGCCTGTGATGATGCCGGTAACGCTGCCGGCAAGCTGCGAGATGATGACGGGCAGCCACTGGCTGAAGATTTTTTGACGGTTTTGATAGAGCGGGACGGCGAGCGCGACGACGGCGGGCTTGAGCCAGAAGTCGATAAACTGCGCGGCATCGTGGTACACGGCGTAATCGATGTCGAGGATTTTGAGGTAGGCAATCAGGGTAACGGTGCTGATTAAGACGGGGTTGAGCAGCAGGTAGCCCGTCCGCGCGCGGAGGATGAGTGCCAACGCGTACACCGCCAGCGTCAGGAAAAGCAGGACGCTGGGCTGCTGCGACAGGGAAAGGATGCCGTCCATCAGATTTTCTCCCGTATCCATTGGTGTACCTTGCCCGTTACCAACAGGACGCACACGGTGCTGGCGGCGGCGGAGACGAGTATCGACAGCCAACTGTCGGCAATCAAATCCAAATAGCTGATGACGGCGACGCAAGGTGGCACAAGGAAGAGCGTCAGGTTTGCCATCAGCGCGTCGGTAAGCTGCTGCAACCACTCGGCTTTCACCCACCCCGCCTGAAGCATGGCAAACAAAATGCCCATGCCGATAATGCTGCCGGGCAATTTGATGCCCGTAAGGTAGGCGGCGGTTTCGCCGAGCGCGAGGCAGCCGAGCAGGACGAGCAAGGCGCGGATGGTGTGCATGGGTCGGGTTTCCTCTATGGTTTGCCGCTTTGCAGACGGGCGGTTTATGAATCTTTGTTAATAATTGAATCATAACGCCCTTGAGGTCGTCTGAAAACCCGTTTGCCGGTTTGATTTTGTCCCAGCCGCGTTTTCAGACGACCTCGTGCATGACGCAGGCGGTTCAGTCTATTAAAATCCCTGTTTCAGACGACCTTTAAAGAAAGAAAAATATGTATCACGCATTCGGCGGCGCAGCAGGCGTACGCAACCTGACCGACCGCTTTTACGACTTGATGGAACTCGAACCGCAATACCACGCCCTGCGCCAGATGCACGGCGAAGACATGACGCTGATTCGAGAAAAACTCTACGAATTTTTCAGCGGCTGGCTCGGCGGCCCGCCCTTGTTCGAGCAGAAATACGGACATCCCATGCTGCGGGCGCGCCATATGCCCTTTGCCGTGAATATGCAGGTGCGCGACGAATGGGTCGCCTGCTTCGCCCAAGCCATGAACGAATTGGAAATCGACAAAGACCTTGCCGAGCCCGTCCTCATCCGTATTTTTGCGATGGCGGACTGGATGCGCAACCAAAACGAAGAAGGCGTAGACCCACCCATGCCGCCGATGGCGGTCGATCCCGCAATCCGCATTCCCGAGCTGAAAAACGTCTTGAAGCAATACGGCGTGGACGGTTATTTCCCAACCTTCCCGGCTTGAGGTCGTCTGAAAAAAGCGAATCCCTTCCCGTTTTTCCTGTTTGATAAAAGGGCTGCTGCTGTAAAGTTGCAGCCGTTGCACTCAATCAATGGCGGAGAATCCCAATAACGATATTTCTGCCGGTAACAGTCAGGCAAAGTGGCAAAATAGCATTTTAAATGCAGTCAGGATAGAATTACGACATGTTCAGACGACCTCTGCCGTCGTCTGAAATGCCGTGATTTTTTATGAAACAGACATCAGGGAAGTTTGAAATGAACACATGGTTGAAAAAAATGATGGTTGCTTTGCTGGCTTTGGGTATAGGGCAAGCTGTGTGGGCGGATGACGTATCGGATTTTCGGGAAAACTTGCAGGCGGCAGAACAGGGAAATGCAGCAGCCCAATTCAATTTGGGCGTGATGTATGAAAATGGACAAGGAGTTCGTCAAGATTATGCACAGGCAGTACAGTGGTATCGCAAGGCTTCAGAACAAGGGGATGCCCAAGCCCAATTCAATTTGGGCGTGATGTATGCTAACGGACGCGGCGTACGCCAAGACGATGCCGAAGCGGTCAGATGGTATCGGCGGGCGGCGGATCAGGGATTATCCCAAGCCCAATATAATTTAGGTGCGATGTATGGAAATGGACAAGGCGTGCGCCAGGATGATGCCGAAGCGGTCAAATGGTATCGGCAGGCGGCAGCACAGGGGTTCGCCCAAGCCCAATTCAATTTGGGCGTGATGTATGAAAATGGACAAGGTGTGCGTCAAGACGATGCCGAAGCGGTCAGATGGTATCGACAGGCGGCGGAACAGGGAGATGTTGAAGCTCAAACCCATTTGGGCGGGATGTATGCCGAAGGACGCGGCGTGCGCCAAGATGATGCCGAAGTGGTCAGATGGTTTCGACAGGCGGCAGCACAGGGAAATGCAGCAGCCCAATACAATTTGGGCGTGGTGTATGCCGAAGGACGCGGTGTGCGCCAAAATGATGCCGAAGCGGTCAAATGGTTTCGGCAGGCGGCAGCACAGGGGTTCGCCCAAGCCCAATTCAATTTGGGCGTAATGTATTACAAAGGACGCAACGTGCGCCGAGATTATGCCGAAGCGGCCAGATGGTTTCGTAAGGCGGCAGATCAGGGGTTAGCACAAGCCCAACTCAATTTGGGCGTAATGTATTACAAAGGGCACGGCGTGCGCCAAGACCTTGCGCTCGCCCAAGAATGGCTTGACAAGGCTTGTCAAAACGGAGACCAAAACAGCTGCGACAATTACCAACGCCTGAAGGCGGGTTATTGAACAGCTCGCGATGCCGTCTGAAAGCGGCTTGAGCAGGAGCGGACATCTTCCTGCTCAATATGATTTGTTTTAGGACAAAACCAAAATGACTTTTCAAAATAAAAAAATCCTCGTTGCCGGGCTTGGCGGCACGGGTATTTCCATGATTGCTTATCTGCGCAAAAACGGCGCTGAGGTTGCCGCTTATGATGCGGAGCTGAAACCGGAGCGCGTGTCGCAAATCGGTAAGATGTTTGACGGGCTGGTGTTTTACACGGGTCGTCTGAAAGATGCGTTGGACAACGGTTTCGATATTCTGGCGCTCAGCCCCGGCATCAGCGAGCGGCAGCCTGATATTGAGGTGTTCAAGCAAAACGGCGGGCGCGTGTTGGGCGACATCGAATTGCTGGCGGACATTGTGAACCGCCGCGGCGACAAGGTGATTGCGATTACCGGCAGTAACGGCAAAACCACGGTAACGAGCTTGGTCGGCTATCTCTGCATCAAGTGCGGGCTGGATACCGTTATCGCGGGCAATATCGGTACGCCGGTTTTGGAGGCGGAATTGCAGCGCGAAGGCAAAAAGGCGGACGTGTGGGTGTTGGAGCTTTCCAGCTTCCAACTGGAAAACACCGAAAGCCTCCGCCCGACCGCGGCGACGGTGCTGAACATCTCCGAAGACCATCTCGACCGCTACGACGATTTGCTCGACTACGCGCATACCAAAGCCAAGATTTTCCGTGGCGATGGCGTGCAGGTTTTGAATTCAGACGACGTGTTCTGCCGTGCGATGAAACGGGCAGGGCGCGAGGTGAAATGGTTTTCGTTGGAACACGAAGCCGATTTTTGGTTGGAACGCGAGACGGGCCGTCTGAAACAAGGCGATGAAGATTTGATTGCCACGCAAGACATCCCGCTGCAAGGTCTGCACAACGCCGCCAACGTCATGGCTGCCGTCGCCTTGTGCGAAGCCGTCGGTTTGCCGCGCGAAGCATTGCTCGAACACGTCAAAACCTTCCAAGGCCTGCCGCACCGCGTGGAAAAAATCGGCGAGAAAAACGGCGTGGTATTTATCGACGACAGCAAAGGCACGAACGTCGGCGCGACCGCCGCCGCGATTGCCGGTTTGCAAAATCCGCTTTTCGTGATTTTGGGCGGCATGGGCAAAGGGCAGGACTTCACGCCCCTGCGCGACGCGCTTGCCGGCAAGGCAAAAGGCGTGTTCCTGATCGGCGTCGATGCGCCGCAAATCCGCCGCGATTTGGACGGCTGCGGTCTGAATTTGACCGACTGCGCCACTTTGGAAGAAGCCGTTCAGACGGCATACGCCCAAGCCGAAGCGGGCGATATCGTGCTGCTCAGCCCCGCCTGCGCGAGCTTTGATATGTTCAAAGGCTATGCGCACCGTTCGGAAGTCTTTATCGAGGCGTTTAAGGCTTTGTAAGGTCGTCTGAAACATGAAAAGAGGGTTGGTTTTACCGTAAACCTTGTGTGTCATTGTCTCAAAGGTCGTCTGAAAACGTTAAGGCAGTTTCAGACGACCTTTTTGCAGCAACGGCAAACTTGTTTCTTTCCTTTATACGGTGTTACTGTTTCTTAAAAATTGCCTATGCGGGCAAACGGCGAGGCGGCGGGCAGCCATGCCTGACTGACAAAACGTGTGTTTATCAATCCGAAAGGAAAACCCATGAATTTTCAAGAATACATTCGTTACGATGCCGTCGGTTTGGCAGAGCTGATCCGCAAAAAAGAAGTGTGTGCCGATGAAGTGTTGCAGGCTGCTTTAAACCGCTTGGACGAAGTCAATCCCAAGCTCAATCTGTTGGCGCATGATTTGCGCGAACGCGCGGCGGCGTGGCAGGGGTCGTCTGAAAATGCCGATACGCCGCTGGCGGGCGTGCCGTTTTTGCTCAAAGACCTGCTGGCAGATTGGGAAGGAGCGCCGACATGGTCGGGGTCGCGCATGATGCAGCATTACATTGCCAAGCAAAACAGCGATTTGACCCAAGCCTATCTCGATGCGGGGCTGCGCGTGTTCGGCAAAACCACCACGCCCGAATGGGGCGCATATGCCGTTACCGAAACCGAAATTTACGGCATCACGCGCAATCCGTGGCATTTGGATTACACCGCGGGCGGCAGCAGCGGCGGTGCGGCGGCGGCAGTGGCTTCGGGCGTCGTACCCGCAGCGCACGGCAGCGACGGCGGCGGCTCCATCCGCTTACCCGCGCACAACTGCGGCGTGTTCGGGTTGAAACCCACGCGCGGTCGCAGCAGTTACGCGCCGAACGCATCGGAGGCATGGCAAGGCTTGGTATGCGACCATGTGTTGACCCGCAGTGTACGCGACAGCGCGGTTTTGCTGGACATCGCCGCCCAAACCCAAGCCCGCGCCCTGTATGCCTGCCCGCCGCCGCCCGAAAACGGTTTTGCAGACAGCCTGAAACAAGAAACAGGTCGTCTGAAAATCGCTTTTTGGAAACAGGCATGGTTTGGCGGTGGCAACGACGAAGGCACGGAAGCCGCATTCGCCCATAGTTTGAAACTGATGCAAGACGCGGGACACGAATTGGAAGAAGCCACGCCCGATTTCGCGCCGCCCGAACAGTTCAACCGAGCCGCCCGCATCATCGTCATGGGCGAAACGGCAAAACTGTTCTACCAATATCAATACGAAACCGGACAAAAACTGCCGCACCGCCTGCTTGAGCCGACAACGTGGGCAATGATTGTGCAGGGGCGGCAAATCAGCGCGGGTGAAATGGCATGGGCGCGCGACGTGATGCTGGCGCAGGAACGTGCCGCCAAAGCATTTTTCACGCGCTACGACGTGTTGATGACGCCCGTCTGCCCGCGCACCACGCCGAAAATCGGTGAGATGATGCCGCCGCCCGCCGCACAAAAAGCCATGCGCCTGCTGTTTGGTACGCTGCGCTTAGGTTTTCTGTTGAAAAACAACCCGTTTTTAGAAAAAGAAGCCACCGCCGCGCTGCAATACGTCGGCTATACGTCGCCGCTGAACATGAGCGGCAACCCCGCCATGAGCGTACCGCTTTACAGGCATAACGGGCTGCCCGTCGGCACTCAGTTCGCCGCCGCACACGGACGCGAAGACACGCTGCTTGGCCTCGCCGCGCAGTTGGAACAGATACAGCCGTGGGCGGAAATACCGCAGTTGGCTTAGGGTTTGCATTGGATAAAAAGCGGTCTGTTTACTCGAGGAAAAGATTTATATAAGGTCGTCTGAAAACATAAAAGCGTTTTCAGACGACCTTTTTTGTGTTTGTGATGGGTAGGGTAGGGCGCAAAGAACGCCGGAATCCGACTGTCTTTAAAGAATCTGAATTGTTGCTTTGCCAAGAAACCTTTAGAATGACGTTTTTCTGATTTTCGATATTTTCAGACGACCCGTATATCCAAAAGGTCGTCTGAAACGTTTGTTCCGTAACGGATGTTTGTTCATGATTAGTCTTTCCAAGATTCTCGACCGCCCGATTTCCCGCAGCGGTCAGAAATTCGATACATCGCTTTTGTGGATGACGGTGTTGATGACCGTGTTCAGCCTGGTGATGATTTATTCCGCTTCGATTGCGTACGCGGCGGCGGAGGGCGGTACGCAGTTTTCTTTTGTCGGCAAGCAGGCTTTGTTTGTCGCGGTCGGCGTTTCTGTGTGCATCGGCCTGTCTTTTATCAGCATGAACACTTGGAAAAAGCTTATGCCCTGGTATTTCGGCTTCTCGGGGCTTTTGCTGCTGCTGGTTTTGTTTTTGGGGCGGGAGATTAACGGGGCAACCCGCTGGATTCACGCGGGACCGGTCAATATCCAGCCGACGGAGTTGTTCAAGCTTGCCGTCGTTTTGTATTTGTCCAGCCTGTTCACGCGCAAGGCGGAAGTGTTGCAGAGCGTGAAGAAGATTATGTTCCCGGGCGGGCTGATTGCCGCGGGTTTGGTGTTGATTATGTTCCAGCCCGACTTCGGTTCGTTCGTCGTCATTGTCGGCGTTACGATGGCTATGGTGTTTTTGGCGGGTTTCCCTGCCAAGTATTTCATCATGATGGGGATGATTCTGGCTTCATTCATGACGGCGGCGATTATGCTCGCGCCTTACCGCATGGCGCGCGTGTCGGCGTTTTTGAATCCGTGGGCGGACCCTTTGGGTAAAGGCTACCAGTTGACGCATTCGTTGATGGCGATTGCGCGCGGCGAATGGTTCGGTCAGGGTTTGGGAGCGAGTTTGGAAAAACGCTTCTACCTGCCCGAGGCGCATACCGACTTTATCTTTGCCGTCATCGGCGAGGAATTCGGTTTTTTGGGTATGTGTATTTTGGTTGCGTGCTATGTTTGGCTGGTCGTCCGCGCCTTTTCCATCGGACGGCAGGCGCGCGATTTGGATTTGACGTTCGGCGCGTATGTCGCCAACGGCATCGGTGTTTGGATAGGTATTCAAAGTTTCTTCAATATCGGCGTCAACATCGGCATTTTGCCAACCAAGGGGCTGCCGTTGCCGTTGATGTCTTACGGCGGTTCGGCGGTTGTGGTCATGCTGGTGTGCATCACTTTGTTGTTGCGCGTCGATTATGAAAACCGCAAAAAAATGCGCGGTTACCAAGTGGAGTAAATCATGGGCGGTAAAACTTTCATGCTGATGGCGGGCGGCACCGGCGGCCATATTTTCCCTGCGCTGGCGGTGGCGGATTCATTGCGTGCGCGCGGTCATCATGTGATTTGGCTGGGCAGCGAAGGCTCGATGGAAGAGCGCATCGTGCCGCAATACGACATCCTGCTCGAAACGCTGGCGATTAAAGGTGTGCGCGGCAACGGCATCAAACGCAAGCTGATGCTGCCGTTTACTTTGTATAAAACCGTCCGCGAAGCGCAGCGGATTATCCGCAAACACCGCGTCGAATGCGTCATCGGTTTCGGCGGCTTCGTTACCTTTCCCGGCGGCTTGGCGGCGAAACTCTTGGGCGTGCCGATTGTGATTCACGAGCAAAACGCTGTGGCAGGGTTGTCCAACCGCCAACTGTCGCGCTGGGCGAAGCGGGTGTTATACGCTTTTCCGAAAGCGTTCAGCCACGAAGGCGGTTTGGTCGGCAACCCCGTCCGCGCCGATATTGCCAACCTGCCCGCGCCTGCCGAGCGTTTCCAAGGGCGTGAAGGTCGTCTGAAAATCTTGGTGGTCGGCGGCAGTTTGGGTGCGGATGTTTTGAATAAAACCGTTCCACAGGCATTGGCTTTGCTGCCCGACGATGCGCGCCCGCAGATGTATCACCAATCGGGTCGGGGCAAGCTGGGCAGCTTGCAGGCGGATTACGACGCGTTGGGCGTGAAAGCCGAATGCGTGGAATTTATTACCGACATGGTGTCCGCCTACCGCGATGCAGACTTGGTGATTTGCCGTGCCGGCGCGCTGACGATTGCCGAGTTGACGGCGGCGGGGCTGGGCGCGCTGCTGGTGCCGTATCCTTACGCCGTCGATGACCACCAAACCGCCAACGCGCGTTTTATGGTGCAGGCGGAGGCAGGGCTGCTGTTGCCGCAAAGTCAGTTGACAGCGGAAAAACTCGCTGAAATCTTAGGCGGCTTAAACCGCGAAAAATGCCTCAAATGGGCGGAAAACGCCCGCACATTGGCGCTGCCGCACAGCGCGGACGACGTGGCGGAAGCCGCCATCGCATGTACGGCATGATGACATGATGTGATGAATGAAACAGAGGTTGTCTGAAAACCAAGAAACAGGTTTCAGACGACCTTTTTGCAACTTGGCAGCCGTATTGTGCGGGAGTATGATGTAAATAGGAATTTCTCTCATTGGAGGCTGCCATGTCTGCAAAAATCTCTCCCGAAACCGTTTCCGCACTGTCCAGTACCATGCTGATTCCCCTGTGGGCGAAGGCTGTGGAGCAGGGGAGGGCGCAGCCGCTTTTGCGCGATGACGAAGCCGTGCGGATGTTGGACAAGATAGACTACGACTTCGGCAAGTTTGCCAAAGTCAAAGCATCGCAAGTCGGCTGTTGCGGGCGGGCGAAGCTGTTGGATGATATGACCCGGCACTTTATCGCCGAACATCCCGATGCCGTCGTGGTGCAAATCGGCGCGGGGCTGGATGCGCGTTATGAACGCTTGGGCAGGCCGCGCATTAATGCTTGGTATGATTTGGATTTGCCCGAAGTGATTGAAGTGCGGCGCATGCTGTTGCCCGAATCGGACAATCATTATCTGGGCGCGTCCATGTTCGACGAAGCGTGGATGAACACCGTTGCCGCGCACGGCAAACCCGTGTTGCTCGTGATCGAAGGCGTGTTTATGTATTTCGAAGAGGCGCAGGTGCAGGACTTTTTTAAACAGGTTGCCCGCCGTCTGCCGCACGCCCAACTTGCCTTCGACACTATCCCCAAGGCCTACATCGGACAAAGCAAACGCCACGACGCACTCGGTAAAATGGACAAACCGCCCGAGTTCCGCTGGGCGATAAGCGGCACGGACGACATCCGACGGCTGATACCGGGTGTGGAAATCATCGAAGAAGCGGGCTTGAGCAGCGTCTGTAAACCGCGTTATCCGTGGCTCTTGCGCCTTGTGTATGCGACCGCGTGGGGACGGCACAAATTGGATATGCGCTTGATGAGGATACAAGTGCCGTCAAGTTGATAAACGAGAGGTCGTCTGAAAACGGTTTTCAGACGACCTTATGTTTTGTTTTTGCTGGTATTTTGGTAGCTGAAGTCGAGTTTAAAAATGGGTAATTCACCGCTGAACGAAACCTCTTTTTCACCCGTATTGCCACCAATGTGAAATCCTGTATGCCGAAACATCTTTAATTTACAAGAAAACTATGGCGCAGAAGCGGATAGCCCTTTAAAATAACGCCTTTACGCATCGAAAATCCACCGGAACGCAACATCATGATGAAAAATCGAGTTACCAACATCCATTTTGTCGGTATCGGCGGCGTCGGCATGAGCGGTATCGCCGAAGTCTTACACAATTTGGGCTTTAAAGTTTCCGGTTCGGATCAGGCACGAAATGCGGTTACCGAGCATTTGAGCAGCTTGGGTATTCAAGTTTATCCCGGCCATACCGCCGAACACGTCAACGGTGCGGATGTCGTCGTTACCTCTACCGCCGTCAAAAAAGACAATCCCGAAGTCGTCGCTGCGCTGGAGCAGCAAATCCCCGTCATTCCGCGCGCCTTGATGCTGGCGGAACTGATGCGCTTCCGTGACGGCATCGCCATTGCCGGTACGCATGGCAAAACCACGACCACCAGTCTGACCGCCTCCATCCTCGGCGCGGCAGGTCTCGACCCTACTTTCGTTATCGGCGGCAAACTCAATGCTGCAGGTACCAACGCCCGTTTGGGTAAAGGCGAATACATCGTCGCCGAAGCCGACGAGTCCGATGCGTCCTTCCTGCATTTGACCCCGATTATGTCCGTCGTCACCAATATCGACGAAGACCATATGGATACTTACGGGCACAGCGTCGAAAAACTGCATCAGGCGTTTGTTGATTTTATCCACCGTATGCCGTTCTACGGCAAAGCGTTTTTGTGTATCGACAGCGAACACGTCCGAGCGATTTTGCCCAAAGTGAGCAAACCTTACGCCACTTACGGCTTGGACGATACCGCCGATATTTACGCGACCGACATCGAAAACGTCGGCGCACAGATGAAATTTACCGTTCATGTCCAAATGAAAGGATCTGAACAAGCGCCGTTTGAAGTCGTGTTGAACATGCCCGGCAGACACAACGTCCTCAATGCCTTGGCTGCTATCGGCGTGGCGCTGGAAGTTGGCGCATCCATCGAAGCGATTCAGCGCGGTTTGCTCGGTTTCGAAGGCGTCGGACGCCGTTTCCAAAAATACGGCGACATCAAACTGCCCAACGGCGGAACCGCGCTTTTGGTAGACGATTACGGACACCATCCCGTCGAAATGGCGGCGACCCTTTCCGCTGCACGCGGCGCGTATCCGGAAAAACGTTTGGTGCTCGCCTTCCAGCCGCACCGATATACCCGCACACGCGATTTGTTCGAAGACTTTACCAAAGTCCTCAATACCGTTGACGCGCTGGTGTTGACCGAAGTTTATGCCGCCGGCGAAGAACCGATTGCCGCCGCCGACTCCCGCGCCCTTGCCCGTGCCATCCGCGTATTGGGCAAACTCGAGCCGATTTACTGCGAAAACGTCGCCGACTTGCCCGAAATGCTGTTGAACGTTTTACAGGACGGCGATGTCGTGTTGAATATGGGTGCGGGCAGCATCAACCGCGTTCCTGCCGCGATGCTGGAGTTGTCGAAAAAAGCCTGAGGCGCAAACTTTTATCGTGATGCCGCGATAGCCGCCTGATGAAGCGATGTTCCATCGAGTGGGTAAGCAAGATTAAGGTCGTCTGAAAACCCGATTCGTTTTCAGACGACCTGTATCAAACAAAGAAGCAATCAAGAAAGAACAAAAACAATGCAGAATTTTGGCAAAGTAGCCGTATTGATGGGCGGCTTTTCCAGCGAACGCGAAATCTCGCTGGATAGCGGTGCCGCCATTTTGAATGCCTTAAAAAGCAAAGGCATAGACGCACACGCCTTCGATCCTAAAGAAACACCCTTGGCGGAATTGAAAACTCAAGGTTTCCAAACTGCTTTCAATATCCTCCACGGCACTTACGGCGAAGACGGCGCTGTTCAAGGCGCGTTGGAATTGTTGGGCATTCCTTATACCGGCAGCGGCGTTGCCGCTTCCGCCATTGGTATGGACAAATACCGCTGCAAGCTGATTTGGCAAGCCTTGGGGCTGCCTGTTCCTGAGTTCGCCGTTTTACATGAAGATTCCGATTTCGATGCTGTCGAACAGCAACTTGGCTTGCCCATGTTTGTTAAACCGGCAGCCGAAGGCAGTAGCGTCGGCGTTGTGAAAGTGAAAGAAAAAGGTCGTCTGAAAAGCGTTTACGAAGAGCTGAAACACCTTCAAGGCGAAATTATTGCCGAACGGTTCATCGGCGGCGGCGAATACTCCTGTCCCGTGTTGAACGGTAAAGGCCTGCCCAGCATACACATCATCCCGGCTACCGAGTTCTACGACTACGAAGCCAAATACAACCGCGACGACACTGTTTATCAATGTCCGTCCGAAGACTTGAGCGAGGCTGAAGAAAACCTGATGCGCTCTCTGGCAGTCCGCGGGGCGCAGGCAATCGGGGCAGATGGGTGCGTGCGCGTCGATTTCCTCAAAGATACCGACGGTAAGCTGTACCTCTTGGAAATCAACACATTGCCCGGTATGACGAGCCACAGTTTAGTACCGAAATCCGCTGCCCATACCGGCGTGGATTTTGCCGATTTATGCATTGAAATTTTGAAAACCGCACATGTGGGATGACGCAAGCGCACTGGGTCGGCTGACCCGCTGGCTATTGCTGCTGATGGCATTACTGCTCATCGGCACCTGCATAGCCTGGCTATACAACTCCAATCATTTTCCCGTCAAACAAGTGTCCATACAGGGCAAGCTGACTTATTCGGATGGGAAAGAACTTCAGCGCGCTGCTCAACAGCACACGCGCAGCAATATTTTCCGTGCCGATTTGGACGGTATTCAGGCGGCCTTTCAAAAGCTGCCGTGGGTGGATTCCGCTATGGTGCGCCGCCGCTTCCCCGATACCGTCGAAATCCATTTGACCGAGCGCGTGCCTGTTGCCCATTGGCGCAGCGGCGGTTTGGTCGATACCAAAGGCAATGTGTTTAACGCCAAGCTCAAAGCCAAGTTGCCCGTTTTTGAAGGACAGCCGGGTACAGGCAAGGACATGGTCAAACACTACGAAGAATTTTCCGGCATCCTCCGCCGGCAAAATTTGGCGATTAAAGAACTGATTTATACGCCGCGCTCCGCTTGGTTGGTGGTCTTAGACAATGGGATTACCGTCAGACTGGGAAGGGAAAACGAAATCAAACGCTTACAGCTTTTCGCCGAAATTTGGCCAACGCTGTTGCGTAAAAATCAAAATCGGTTATCCTACGTTGATATGCGGTATAAAGACGGATTTTCCGTGCGTTACACATCAGAGACGTCGTCTGAAAATGTTTCAGACGACTAAAGCCAAACAAACAACGTGAAGCAACTATTGCCAATACAGACAAATAGTTATAACTCCAGCGAAATAACGAGCAAATATAATGGAACAACAAGGTAAATATATCAGTGCCCTCGATATCGGCACATCCAAAGTCATCGCCCTGATTGGCGAAGTACAAGACGACAACGAAATCCATATTGTCGGACTCGGGCAGGCACCATCTCGCGGCCTGAAAGCAGGCATGGTAACCAATATCGACGCAACAGCCCAAGCCATTCAGCAGGCGGTCAATGAAGCAGAATTGATGGCGGACACCAAAATCAGCCACGTTACAACCGGTATCGCAGGCAACCATATCCGCAGCTTGAATTCGCAAGGGGTTGTCAAAATTAAGGACGGGGAAGTTTCGCAAGCCGATATCGACCGCGCTATCGAAACCGCCAAAGCCATCAATATCCCGCCGGATCACAATATCCTGCATACCGTGGTACAAGAGTACATTATCGACAACCAACCCGGTGTCAAAGAACCTATCGGTATGAGCGGCGTCCGACTCGATACCCGCGTACATATCATTACTGGTGCCAATACCGCCCTGCAAAACATCCAAAAATGTATCCATCGTTGCGGTTTGCAAATGGATCAAATCATGCTTCAGCCTTTGGCGAGCGGTCAGGCTGTTTTGACTGAAGACGAAAAAGATTTGGGCGTGTGTGTCATCGACATCGGCGGCGGTACGACCGATATTGCCGTTTATACCAACGGCGCCATCCGCCATACTGCCGTGATTCCCGTGGCGGGCGATTTGATTACCAAAGACTTGGCACAAGCACTGCGCACCCCGCACAGCGCTGCCGAATACATTAAAATCCACTACGGCGTCGCGATTCCTGATATGGAAGGCTTGGACGAAATGGTTGAAGTCCCTAGCGTCGGCGACCGTCAGCCCCGTCAGATTTCACGCCGCGTTTTGGCAAGCGTCATCGGTCCGCGCGTTGAAGAAATTTTGGAATTGACCCTGAACGAATTGCGCCGTTCCGGCTTCCCTGAAGAAGTCCTCACGTCAGGTATCGTTCTGACCGGCGGCGCATCTATGCTGACCGGTATTGTTGAGCTTGCCGAAGAAGTGTTCGGCCTGCCTGCACGCATCGGCGTGCCTCAAGAAATGGGTGGTGTATCCGAACGCATCCGCAATCCGCGCTACTCAACCGCCATCGGTCTTTTGCAGGCGGCAAGAGGTGAGGAAGACGGCGCGCCGGTGACCGGTGCGATTGTGGTTCATGATCAGACTGAAAAAATCAGTTTGTGGGCAAAACTGATGAAATTCGTTAAAGACAATTTCTGATCGTTCCGTTACTTTGCTTACAGGGAAAATGAGTTGTTGTCGGAATGAAACTACTTTCAACAATTAAGAACCTGTATGCTTTCGTTAAAAAATGTAGTAAAAAAATGACGGCAATGGTGAATGAATAAGAAGTATTTTGCCAGCGTCGGAATACTTCTTATATAATACGGATAATATCTAATTTTTGGACCGTCCTCGATGCAGGGCGCGCAGGAGTCATTTGAATGGAATTTGTTTACGACGTAGCTGAATCAGCCGCAAGCCCTGCGGTCATTAAAGTAATCGGCTTGGGTGGCGGTGGTTGCAATGCTATTAACAACATGATTGCCAACATCATCCAAGGTGTTGAATTTATTAGTGCCAATACTGATGCCCAATCTTTGGGCAAAAATAATGCGGCAAAACGCATCCAGTTGGGTACCAACCTGACCCGTGGTTTGGGCGCAGGTGCCAATCCTGAAATCGGCCGTGCTGCGGCACAAGAAGATCGCGAAGCCATCGAAGATGCTATTCGCGGCGCAAATATGTTGTTCATCACCACCGGTATGGGTGGCGGTACCGGTACCGGTGCGGCTCCTGTGGTTGCCGAGATTGCCAAAGAAATGGGTATTCTGACCGTTGCGGTTGTTACCCGTCCGTTCGGCTACGAAGGTAAACGCGTACACATCGCCCAAGAAGGTTTGGAGCAGCTCAAAGGTCAGGTCGATTCATTGATTATCATCCCGAACGATAAACTGATGACTGCATTGGGCGAAGACGTGACCATGCGTGAAGCGTTCCGTGCTGCGGACAACGTCCTGCGCGATGCCGTGGCCGGTATTTCCGAAGTGGTTACCCGTCCCGGTTTCATCAACCTTGACTTCGCCGACGTTAAAAACGTAATGGGCATCAAAGGTATCGCGATGATGGGTTCCGGTTTTGCTCAAGGCATTGACCGCGCCCGTTTGGCAACCGAACAAGCGATTTCCAGCCCGTTGCTGGATAATGTGACTTTGGATGGCGCGCGCGGCGTATTGGTGAACATCACTACCGCTCCGGATTGCCTGAAAATGTCCGAATATCGTGAAATCATGAAAGTGGTTAACGAGAATGCACATCCTGAAGCTGAATGTAAATACGGTACTGCCGAAGACGACAATATGGGCGAAGACGCTATTCGCGTAACCATTATTGCGACTGGTCTGAAAGAAAACGGCAGCGAAAACCAAATGCGTGCGGCAGTCCGTACACAAAAATTGGTTAGCGGAAATGCCGAAGCAGCTCACTCTGCGCAAGCTGGTAATGTGGATGGCTTGGTTCGTACCAACAGAGGTATCCGCTCAATGAATTTGACTGCCGCGGATTTCAGTAACCAATCTGTTTTAGACGATTTTGAAATTCCGGCTATTTTGCGTCGTCAAAATAATTCGGACAAATAATTCATTCTGTTAAAAAAGCCTGCCACATCGTTGGCAGGCTTTTTATAGTTTAGAATATTGGAGGCTTTGCCTTTTTATACTTCATTAAGTATAGTCTCGACTTTCGACCTATTGTCTGCCGAACGGCTGAATGATAGGATTGCGTCGGTAAGTGTAGTGTAATCGCTCAAAATCCGAATAAGCGGCTGATTTCAGACGACATCAATGATGCGCAGAAAGCTACTGTCTTCGATTTTGGCGATTCGTTATGTTTAACTGCATATCAATGATTATATAAGGAAATACAGTATGAACCGTCGTCAATTCCTGGGTGGTACAGCCGTTTCTTTGGCAGCCGCCGCCTCATTCGCCCGCGCTCACGGAAATCATAGCCATAAAGGCCATTCCCACGCTGCTCCTGCTGCTGCATCCAAAACCTATGAAGCAGCCAGAAAAGCGGCTGCCCACTGTGTTGAAGCAGGTCAAATCTGTTTGGCACACTGCATCCGACTGCTGAGCCAAGGCGATACTTCTATGAAAGACTGCGCAACAGGCGTCAACCAAATGCTGGCATTGTGCGGCGCGCTGCAAAACCTTGCCGCCCAAAACTCTCCGCTGACCCTTTCTTTGGCAAAAGTCTGCATCGAAGCGTGCAAACAATGTGCCGCAGCGTGCAAACAACACGCAGGTCATCATGCAGAATGCAAACAATGCTATGAGTCTTGCCTTGCCTGCATCAAAGAGTGCGAAAAAATCGCTGCTTAATTGACGCGGTAAATAACCGGTCTGTCTGTGAAACAAGCTTTGTTTTGCAGACAGGCCGGTTTGTTTTTGATGGAATGGTTTTCACAAAATTATAGTGGATTAAATTTAAATCAGGACAAGGCGACGAAGCCGCAGACAGTACAGATAGTACGGCAAGGCGAGGCAA
>NZ_CEXQBZ010000013.1:0-18003 GCF_982712965.1 Neisseria flava
ATGAGCGTGGTCAAAGGCCGCGCGCTGCCTGAAGTTTCAGACGGTCAAAAGCCCGTGCAGCGGCGCATTTTGTTTGCCATGCGCGATATGGGTTTGGCGGCGGGGGCGAAGCCGGTGAAATCGGCACGCGTGGTCGGTGAGATTTTGGGTAAATACCACCCACACGGCGACAGTTCCGCCTATGAAGCGATGGTACGCATGGCGCAGGATTTTACCTTGCGCTACCCCTTAATCGACGGCATCGGCAACTTCGGTTCGCGCGACGGCGACGGGGCAGCGGCGATGCGTTACACCGAAGCACGGCTGACGCCGATTGCGGAATTGCTGTTGTCCGAAATCAATCAGGGGACGGTGGATTTCGTGCCGAACTACGACGGCGCGTTTGACGAACCGCTGCACCTGCCCGCCCGCCTGCCTATGGTGTTGCTCAACGGTGCGTCAGGCATCGCGGTGGGCATGGCGACCGAAATTCCGTCGCACAATTTGAACGAAGTGACGCAGGCGGCGATTGCGCTGTTGAAAAAGCCGACACTGGAAACCGCCGACCTGATGCAGTACATCCCCGCTCCCGACTTTGCCGGCGGCGGTCAAATTATCACGCCGGCGGACGAATTGCGCCGGATTTACGAAACCGGCAAGGGCAGCGTGCGCGTGCGTGCGCGTTACGAAATCGAGAAGCTGGCGCGCGGGCAATGGCGCGTGATTGTGACCGAGCTGCCGCCGAACGCCAATTCCGCCAAAATCCTTGCCGAAATCGAAGAGCAGACCAACCCGAAACCGAAAGCGGGTAAAAAGCAGCTGAACCAAGACCAGCTTAATACCAAAAAGCTGATGCTGGATTTAATCGACCGCGTGCGCGACGAGTCCGACGGCGAACATCCCGTGCGCCTTGTGTTTGAACCGAAATCCAGCCGCATCGATACGGATACCTTCATCAACACACTGATGGCGCAGACTTCGCTGGAAGGCAATGTGTCCATGAACTTGGTGATGATGGGTCTGGACAACCGCCCCGCGCAGAAAAACCTGAAAACGATTTTGCAGGAATGGCTGGATTTCCGCGTCGTGACCGTAACACGTCGTCTGAAATTCCGTTTGAACCAAGTGGAAAAACGGCTGCACATCCTCGAAGGTCGTCTGAAAGTCTTTCTGCATATCGACGAAGTGATTAAAGTCATCCGCGAATCAGACGACCCGAAAGCCGATTTGATGGCGGCGTTCGGGCTGACCGAAATCCAAGCGGAAGATATTTTGGAAATCCGTCTGCGTCAGTTGGCGCGTTTGGAAGGTTTCAAACTCGAAAAAGAATTGAACGAATTGCGCGAAGAACAAGGTCGTCTGAATATCCTTTTGGGCGACGAAAACGAAAAACGCAAGCTGATTATCAAAGAGATGCAGGCGGACATGAAGCAGTTCGGTGACGCGCGCCGCACGCTGGTGGAAGAAGCCGGACGCGCCGTGCTGACGCAGACTACTGCCGACGAACCCATCACGCTGATTTTGTCGGAAAAAGGCTGGATACGCAGCCGTGCCGGACACAATCTCGATTTGAGCCAGACCGCGTTCAAAGAAGGCGACCGCCTCAAGCAAACCCTTGAAGGCCGTACGGTTTTGCCTGTCGTCATTCTCGACTCATTGGGCAGAACCTACACGCTTGATGCCGCCGAAATCCCCGGCGGACGCGGCGACGGCGTGCCGGTTTCATCATTAATCGAGTTGCAAAACGGCGCGAAACCCGTTGCCATGCTCACCGGACAACCCGAACAGCACTACCTGCTCTCAGGTAGCGGCGGCTACGGCTTCATCGCCAAGTTGGGCGATATGGTCGGACGCGTGAAAGCAGGCAAAGTGGTGATGACCGTGGACAGCGGCGAAACCGTCCTGCCGCCGATTGCCGTCTATGCCTCCTCGCTCATCAATCCTGACTGCAAAATCGTACTGGCAAGCAGCGACCACCGCCTCTTGGCGTTTTCCATCGGCGAACTCAAAGTCATGCCCAAAGGGCGCGGTTTGCAGTTGATGTCGCTGACCGACGGCGCGTCTTTGGAACATGTCCTCGTGACCACGGCTGCGGAATTTATCGTCGAAACCGTCGGCAAGCGCGGCGCGGCGCATCAGGAAAAATTGCGCATTTGCGACATCGACGGCAAGCGCGGCAAAAAAGGGAAGGTTTTGGACGTATCAGGTCGTCTGAAAGCCTTGTCCGCTGCCTCCGCATAAACAACAAAAAGGCGCGGTAACACATTGAAAACCTAGAAAACACGGTCGTTTTATGTTATGCTGACAAAATTAAAAAAATATTTACGACCGTCTGCGGAAATATTGCAGAACGATTTCAAAAACAGGTACTAATAATGATAAAAATAAACAAAAAGGGTTGCGGATATGAGTAAGTCCGGCTTTCAGGAACTGGGAAACCTGAGCGAGCGGATACCCGGTTTAATCAATATTGCCCGCATTGCCATCGTGCTGCCGCTGTTGGTCATGCATGCTTTCGGCGTTTACAGTAATGGCACCCATATCGGCATGTCATTCCCTCCCGTCGAATTTTACAGCTGGGCAGCGCTGTATTCTTTCCTCATCTTGTTATCCGTCGCCCGTCCGGACTGGCAATGGCAGACTTTGGATTTGCCCAATGCCAGCGCAGTCGTCGATATTTCGATGATGATGATACTGGTGTATATCGCCGGTGGAGTCGATTCGGGCTTCGGCATCCTTGTCCTTCCTTTCGTCGCGACGTCCTGCCTCCTCAGCTACGGACATTACCCCATGCTGTACGCAGGTTACGCGTCCATGCTGTTTTTCTTCAACCTGTTGCTCGACGGCAGCATCCGCCTACATCCGTTTGATTGGGATACACAGCCTCTGATTACTACGGTCCTGCTTAGCGGCGCGTGTTATCTAGTTGCCATGCTGACTTCGTTCGCCGCCCGCTATCTGGAGCAGGCAACCGAATCCGCCAGCCGCCATCAGCTTGCCTACCGCCGCATCAGCGGATTGAACCGCCTCGTTCTCAACCGCGTGCAGGAAGCCGTTATCGTCATCGACAGCACCCAGCGCGTTTGGCTATTCAACAAACAGGCAAAAACCTATTTCCCCGGCTTGGTGGTTGACCAGCAAGAAGTCGTGTTCGGCGAATTGGTGACACGCTGGCAATATCATCCCGACAAACCGTTTGAAACTGATATCCACATCTTCCAACACGCCATGCACGTCCGTGCCGTCCCTCTGATTCAGGAACAGACGGAACTGCTGATGCTGTATGTCCGTTCGTTGCGCGAAGTGGCGGCAGAAGCCATGTCCACCAAGCTCACCTCGCTCGGACAGCTTACCGCCAACCTCGCCCACGAAATCCGCAATCCGATGTCCGCCATCCGTCACGCCAGCGACTTGCTGCAAGAAAGTGACGACGATGCCGAACCTGATCCCGTTAAAGCCAAGCTTTGCGGCATTATCGACAGCAACATCCAGCGCATCGACAAAATGTTGGAAGACATCTCCCTACTCAACAAGCGCGACAACATCAGCCGCGAGCCGATCAACCTGATGAAATTCTGGCTCGACTTCAAACAAGAGTTCACGCTCAACAATTCCGAAGCCATCGGCTGCCTGCGTATGAACATGGACGGCAACAACCTTACCGTCCTCGCTGATGTGATGCACATCCAGCAAATCATGTGGAACCTCTGCAATAACGCATGGCGGCACAGCCGTCAGGACGAGAATGCAATTACCGTCCTGATCCGCCCCAGCGGCAGGATGCACATTTCCATCGTCGTTGCCGATAACGGCAAAGGCATTTCGCCCGAAGTCCGCAACCATCTCTTCGAGCCGTTCTACACCACTGAAAAACAAGGTACGGGATTGGGATTGTACGTTGCCCGCGAACTGGCACACGCCAATATGGGTCAACTCCATTACCACCCCGAAATGAACGGATTCGAACTGATTTTACCGAGAGAACACAATGAGTAAGCTGCAAGACCCAGTATTGGTCGTCGACGACGAGGCCGATATCCGTGACTTGATGGAAATGACGCTGATGAAGATGGGGTTGCGCGTGCAGACCGCCGTCGGCGTAGAAGATGCCAAAGACAAGCTCGACAACAACGACTATTCCCTCGTCTTGACCGATATGCGGATGCCCGACGGCTCCGGTCTCGAAGTCGTCCAATACATAGACGAACTCATGCTCGACACCCCGGTCGCCGTCATTACTGCTTTCGGTAATGCCGACCAGGCGGTCGAAGCCCTTAATGCGGGTGCGTTCGACTACCTGCAAAAGCCGATTACCCTTTCCCAACTTCGCTCGCTGGTTAAATCCGCCGTCTCTGTTTCCAACAACACCGACGAAATTACCCAGCCGTCAACCGAAAAACCGTCCGCGCCCGTCGCTGCCGCATTCAACAAGCCCAAAACTCCGCCCAAGCCACCCAAACGCGACTTGAGCGGCTCCGTTACCGTTCCTGAAGGTCTGCGTTCCATGAAAGAACGCTTTGCCACCGGTGAAATCGCTATGCGTGCGAACGAAGACGTGCCCGAATTGGGTGGCGAAGAAGATATGCCGCGACTGCTCGGTAGTTCGCCCCAAATGGTCGAAGTCCGCCACCTGATCCGCCGACTCGCCCGCAGCGGCGTACCCGTTTATATTTCCGGCGAATCGGGTACCGGTAAAGAACAGGCTGCGCGTACCATCCACGAATTGTCCGATCGCGCCGACAAGCCCTTTATCGCGGTAAACTGCGGTGCAATCCCTGAAAACCTGATGGAAAGCGAATTCTTCGGCTACAAAAAAGGCAGCTTTACCGGCGCCGACCAAGACCGTCTCGGCTTCTTCCAACACGCCGACGGCGGAACGCTGTTCCTCGACGAAGTTGCCGACTTGCCGCTTGCCATGCAAGTCAAACTCCTGCGTGCCATCCAAGAAAAAGCCGTGCGCCGCATCGGTGATGCCCGCGAAACTTTCGTCGATGTCCGCATCATCTGCGCTACCCACAAGAACCTTGAAGCCCTCGTTGACAGCGGCGCGTTCCGCCAAGACTTATATTACCGCCTCAACGTCGTTACCCTGCACATGCCGCCCCTGCGCGAAATGCGTGAAGACTTGGGCGCGCTGATTTTGTACCTGCTTTATAAACACCGCCACGGTACGCAAACCTACAAACTTAGCCCCAAAGCGCAAGAAGCCCTGCTGCATTACAGCTATCCCGGCAACTTCCGCGAACTCGAAAACATCCTCGAACGCGCCGTCGCCCTGACTGTCGGACAAGTTATCCAGTTGGATGATTTGCAAATCCAAAACACGACGGCGCCCAAAAACGACCATCCAACCCTCAGTCTTGACGAGATCGCCGATTCCGAAACACGAAAAGGCGAAACGTTGGATCACCAGCCGCTTCCGCCGTTTGACCCGCGCACCATGCAGATTCAAGATTACCTTGACCAAATCGAGCGTGGCATTATCGAACAGGCGTTGCAACAAACCCGTTACAACCGCACTCAGGCAGCCAAGCTTTTAGGCATCAGCTTCCGCTCCATGCGCTACCGTATGGAACGTTTGGACATCAATTAAGCTTGCACTTTGCATTGTCTGCACGGTTAGGAAGTAAAACCTAAACGTAGGTTTTAGATATAGCGGGTTAAATTTAAATTAGGACAAAATCGCGGATAGTATAGACAGTACGAAACCAGTCCACTTGGTGCACTAATACTTAGAGAGTCATTCTCTCTATACTGAGACATTGCAACACAATATTGATTTAAACTTAACCTGCTATATATCTCCATTCAGATCACAAACATTCAAAACCAACCGGCAACAGCGTGAAACAAATAAGTCATACCGCTCCACGCCCACTTACTTACTGCAACCGTTATCCAGCCCATCAACACCAGCGCAATCAAGCCGAAAAAATCAGGCAGATGCAGATACAACCAAGCCGCAACAGGTTTGCGCCAAAAATCTGATTGTTGTTGTTTCTTTTCCAAAGCCGTGTGCATAAACGGACGCTCCAAATGTATGTCGTAGTCGATGCCATACTCACTACGCACATGCTCATTGATAACTTTCAAAGTACGGCGGCTCGGCTGTAAGAAAATATCAATAAGCGTAGCGACAACAGGAATCATGCCGAGCAACATATCGGCAAAAGCAAGATATACAGCAGGACGCATTTTATGATCCGGCACGCCCAACTCCCGCCCCATGCGAAAAGCCTTCATCGTCAACAAAAGTCCGGCAATATCCCCAACAAAAGGAATCAGCGACAATATGGCATCAACGCCGATGCCCTGCTTGGTAAAAGGAATGCAAAACAAACTATCCATAGTATTGGCATATTTAGCCAACTCGCGCTCACGTCGGATGATTTCCTGACGTTCATAAGGTATAGGTGTGTGTTTCATAATGATTTTATTGTATTGGGTTAATAAAAGGGTTTTGACAAACAAAATTTATTTTAATAATTTCTTTTTCAATATTGCCAATAGCATTTTATACAAATTTTCATTCAGGGACGATGCAAAATTCGATTGTCTTTTAAGGGGAAGACTTAATTACGGATTTAAGATGGCTGGACTGTTGGGATTCATGCTGCTGAAATTAAATTATAGTAAAACGTTTAAGGTACGCCAAAATAATCATAGAAAATATCTTCATGATATTCTTAGAGTTAAATGAGATGATCTACCGAAATATCAAAATAATGCCGTGATATTAATTGATATCCAAGATACAAAAAATATATATACAGTTATAATTCAAGGCTGTACTGTATCTTAGACCCATCCCATGAAAAAAATCCTCGTTACCGGCGGCGCGGGCTTTATCGGCTCGGCAGTGGTCCGCCACATCATCCAAAATACCCAAGATTCTGTCATCAATCTCGACAAGTTAACTTACGCGGGCAATCTCGAATCGCTGACCGACGTAGCCAACAGCCCTCGTTACGCTTTTGAGCAAGTGGATATCTGTGATCGTGCCGAACTTGACCGCGTATTTACGCAACACCAGCCCGATGCCGTGATGCACTTGGCGGCGGAAAGTCATGTTGACCGCTCGATTGATTCTGCCGGCGAATTCATCCAAACCAACATCGTCGGCACGTTCAACCTACTGGAAGCTGCGCGTGCCTATTGGCAGCAAATGTCGTCTGAAAAACGCGAAGCTTTCCGTTTCCACCATATTTCCACCGATGAAGTTTATGGCGACTTGCACGGTACGGATGATTTGTTTACCGAAACCACGCCCTACGCCCCGTCCAGCCCCTACTCCGCTTCCAAGGCTTCCAGCGACCATCTCGTCCGCGCATGGCTGCGCACTTACGGACTGCCGACCATCGTAACCAACTGCTCGAACAACTATGGCCCTTATCACTTCCCCGAAAAACTCATTCCGTTGATGATTCTGAACGCGCTCGATGGCAAACCCCTGCCCGTGTACGGCGACGGGATGCAAATCCGCGACTGGCTGTTTGTCGAAGACCACGCCCGCGCGCTGTATCAGGTTGTTACCGAAGGCGTCGTCGGCGAAACCTACAATATCGGTGGCCACAACGAAAAAGCCAATATTGAAGTGGTCAAAACCATCTGCGCACTGCTGGAAGAACTCGTTCCTGAAAAACCTGCCGGCGTAGCACGGTACGAAGATTTGATTACCTTCGTGCAAGACCGCCCTGGTCATGATGTGCGCTACGCCATCGACGCCGCCAAAATCGGCAGGGAACTGGGTTGGAAACCGCAGGAAACGTTTGAATCCGGTATCCGCAAAACAGTGCAATGGTATTTGGACAACAAAACCTGGTGGCAAAACGTATTGAACGGCAGCTACCGTTTGGAACGTTTAGGTAAGTTGTAAACTATGCAATCCTTCTATTGAAAACATCAGACTTCATCATACAAAGGAATATCCATGTACTCTCCATTCCGCATTTTCTTATTAGCAACTTTGACCTCCGTCTTGTTTGTTTCTACGCCAATTTCAGCCAAAGAAACACGACATCATGTTGCACAAACGACAGTTCAGAAGACAATAAAAGCCGATGGTAGCTCTATCGAAAGGGCAATTGTCATCATTGAAAATGATACTATGAGTGGCATTGCCGCCGAATACTCCTGGATTGAAGAACACATGCCTGAATATCGTGTAGTCGGACAAGCTCTGTTAAAGAAAAATGACAGCGTCTATGACCGTATTGATGTTCAAAATGAAGCTGGTGACATCCGTTCCATTTACTTCGATATCAAAAGCTTCTTCGGCATGAGAAACGGCAAGCCTCTTTAAGACCGAAGGCCGTCTGAAAATCACGCAAACACACACTACTCAGGAGAAAACCCATGAAAGGCATCATCCTTGCCGGCGGCAGCGGCACACGCCTCTACCCCATCACGCGCGGCGTGTCCAAACAGCTTCTGCCCGTGTACGACAAACCCATGATTTACTATCCCCTGTCCGTATTGATGTTGACAGGAATACGCGAAATCTTGGTCATCACCACTCCCGAAGACAATCCCTCTTTCAGACGACTGCTCGGTGACGGCAGCGATTTCGGCATCTCCATCAGCTATGCCGAGCAGCCCAGCCCCGACGGCTTGGCGCAAGCATTCATCATCGGCGAAGAATTTATCGGCAACGACAACGTCTGCTTGGTCTTGGGCGACAATATTTTCTATGGTCAGTCGTTCACCCAAACCCTGAAGCAAGTCGCTTCTAAAAAACACGGTGCCACCGTGTTCGGCTACCAAGTCAAAGACCCCGAACGTTTCGGCGTCGTTGAATTTGACGAAAACTTCAACGCCTTATCCATCGAAGAAAAACCGAAACAGCCCAAATCCGACTGGGCGGTAACAGGCTTATATTTCTACGACAACCGCGTCGTCGAGTTTGCCAAACAAGTCAAACCCTCCGCACGCGGCGAACTCGAAATCAGCTCTCTCAACCAAATGTATATTGACGACGGTTCATTGTCCGTCCAGCTTTTGGGACGCGGCTTTGCATGGTTGGACACCGGTACGCACGAAAGCCTGCACGAAGCCGCCTCATTCGTCCAAACCGTGCAAAACATCCAAGACCTGCAAGTTGCCTGCCTCGAAGAAATCGCTTGGCGCAACGGCTGGCTTTCAGACGAGCGTTTGGAAGAACTCGCCCGCCCGATGGCGAAAAACCAATACGGTCAATATCTGCTGCACCTGTTGAAAAAATGAAAAAAGGTCGTCTGAAATCGTAAGGGACAATCATGTACCAACTGATTTCAGACGACCTTTACCACGACATCAAAAAGCCAAGCCGGAACACGCGGGATACCGTATCCCTCCCGTGTATTCCGGCTCGGCTTTTCCATAACAATTTATATCATTCAGTCATGCAGTGCAGCCGCGTGCAAGGTATTTTCCAAAAGCGTCGCAATCGTCATCGGGCCAACGCCACCGGGAACAGGGGTAATCATGCCAGCCCGTTCTTTTGCCACATCAAACTCCACATCACCGCACAAACTGCCATCTTCCAAACGGTTAATACCGACATCAATCACAACCGCACCGGGCTTAATCCAACTGCCTTTAACAAAATTCGGGATACCCACGCCAACGACCAAAATATCCGCCGCAGCCACTTCATCAGCAAGATTCTGCGTCGCGCTGTGGCATACCGTTACCGTCGCGCGTGCCAACAATAGTTCCAAAGCCTGAGGTCTGCCTACAATATTTGAAGCGCCGACAACAACCGCTTTTTTCCCTTTTGAATCGACCCCGTATTCTTCCAAAAGCGTCATTACGCCTTTGGGCGTACATGGTCGCATCAGCGGCATTTTCACCACCAGCCGTCCTATATTGTAAGGATGGAAGCCGTCCACATCCTTATGTGGAACAATATTTTCCAGAACGGCCTGACTGTTGATATGTGCCGGCAACGGAAGCTGCACCAAAATACCGTCCACAGCATCATCCTCATTTAATCGCCCGACCAAATCCAACAACTCTTCTTGGGAAGTCGATTCAGACAGCTCATAAGACAAAGAACGGATACCGCATTTTTCGCAAGCCAGCTTTTTATTGCGGACATATACCGCACTGGCAGGATCATTACCCACCAAAATGACCGCCAAACAAGGTTCGCGCAAACCATCTTCCTGACGCTTTACCACCGCTTCGGCAACTTTTGCCAGTCTTTTGACCGACACCTCTTTACCGTTGATTAATTGTGCAGCCATAAACCTTCCTTCCCAATCAAAATGAACAATATCGGCGATTATCGCATTTTTAAACCGGTTTGACACACCCCGTAAAACCACATTCCTGCACATTCAAACTCATATTCTCATTCTATTTCCTGGCATACTCATAAAAATAAATCTTAATAAAAAATAAAAAGATAGGACAAGAAATAAAAACAAACTTAAAAATACAGTTGACCTTTTACAAACCTATCTGTATAGTTTCACTCTTCAAGTCGGGGCGTAGCGCAGCCCGGTTAGCGCATCTGCTTTGGGAGCAGAGGGTCGTGAGTTCGAATCCCACCGCCCCGACCAATAATGCTTTAGCACGAATCGGCATGAGCGCCCGTAGCTCAACCGGATAGAGCACCGACCTTCTAAGTCGGGGGTTACAGGTTCGATTCCTGTCGGGCGTGCCAAAATTTTAGTTTTACGGTGGCTGTAGCTCAGTTGGTAGAGCCCTGGATTGTGATTCCAGTTGTCGTGGGTTCGAGCCCCATCAGCCACCCCAAAATAAAAGACCTGCATAAAATATGCAGGTCTTTTACTTTTTATATTGTTCCATTATCTATACCCCCATTTTTCTTTCAAATATATAAAGTTCAAACCAAAAAGCCCAAGCTGCCGTTCCCGCTTGTACGGGAAATAACAACATGGGCTTTTCCATTTCAATCCTAAATGCAGACCGATATTCCGGCCTGCTTTAATCATCTATATCAGATTAGCGGTTTTTCAAAAACCGTGTATAAACCGCCAAAATGATTACGGCGAAAATGGTTGAGGCAATCCATCCGGCAGGTTCACCCACGTGATACCAACCTAATTTTTGCCCCACAAATCCTGCCAACGCCGACCCGCCAATACCCAACAGAGTCGTCATAATGAATCCGAAATTTTCCTTACCCGGATGCAGGAATTTTGCCAAAGCACCAACGATGAAACCGATAATAATCGTAACGATCCATCCCATAGTATTACCTCCGTGTGATATGTAAGTTGTTTTAATTGGCTCTTCTTAGAAAAGCCTTTGTATAATACAGAACAGTTTGACCGACCGTCTTACCTTTCCCACTTGTTTTTCTTAAAATAAACAGACTTTAAGTACTTTTACCGTTTTGATGCAGCATATACACAAACAACCTCTTCCCAAGGTCGTCTGAAAGGAAATTCAAATGAACACGGAAAATACGCTTTGCCTGATTGTCGATATTCAGGAACGCCTGCTGCCCGCATTGCACGGCAGTGAACAAATGATCGAACATTGCCGCATCCTGCTGCAAGGTTTGTCGGCTCTAAACATACCGTTTGCAGCAACGGAACAATATCCAAAAGGTTTGGGTAAAACGGTTTCCGCCATATCCCTGCTTCTGCACAATACGCCGATATTCGAAAAAACCCGTTTTTCCGCCGCATCACCCGAAGTCATGGCCATTCTGAAAGAGAAACAAATCGAAAACATCATCTTAATCGGTGCGGAAGCGCACATCTGTATGCTTCAGACGACCTTGGACTTGCTCAAGCACAATATCCGCGTCCACATCCCTTACGAATGTACCACCTCCAGAAACCCGCTTAACAAAGACAATGCCTTGCAGCAGATGCTTACTGCCGGAGCTGCCGTATCCAACGTTGAGAGTTTATTATTCAACCTGATGGGTGATGCGAAACATCCTGCCTTTAAAACCATTTCCAAACTCATCCAATAGCCGGCAGGTCGTCTGGAAATGGAATACACGATTACTCTGGCGAAAACAGAAGATCTGCCCGACATTGTCGAAATCTACAACAGTACGATTGAAGCGCGCCAATCTACCGCCGATTTATCGCCCGTCGGCATCGAAACCCGCAAGCCTTGGTTTGAAGCACATTCCGGCAAACGTCCGCTTTATGTCTTGAAAAACCATAGCGGCGAATTGCTGGCATGGGGCAGCTTCAGCGATTATTATCCGCGCCACGCGTATCACATCAGTGCGGAAATCAGTATTTATGTCCGACACAATATGCGCGGGGTCGGCGTGGGTAAAATCCTGCTGCGCAATATGTTGGAGCGCGCGCCCTCCTTGGGTATTAAAAATGCTTTGGCCGTGATTTTCGGACACAACCACCCCAGCCTGCATCTTTTCCACTCGTTCGGTTTTCAAGAATGGGGCAGATTGCCCGCAGTGTGCGATTTGGAAACATTTGAAGCGGATGTGGTTATCTTGGGCAAACGGATAACGTAATTTCCTCTAAAGAACCCAACCTGAAAGATCATGCATATGAGTAAAAAGGTCGTCTGAAATCTACTTTCAGACGACCTTTCATTTTATTTGACGAACTTCAATACCTTGCCTGACTTGGCGGGCTCTCCGTCAGTTGGCTTATCTGCCGCCGGCTCCTGCTGCGCCTCCTTACCGGAAGCATCCGCCTCGTAAGGCTCGACTTCGAACCCCATCCCCTCCCCGCTTTCGCGTGAGAAAATGCTTATGACATGACCGACGGGAATCCAAATATCGTGCGCCACTCCGCCGAAACGGGCGGAAAAGCTGATCCAATCGTTATCGATATTCAGATTATGGCTGGCGGTCGGGCCGATATTCAGTACGATTTCATTGTCGCGGACATATTGCATGGGTACGCGGGTATGTTCGTTAACCCAAACGACCAAATGCGGCGTTTGGCCATTATCGATACACCATTCATATAAGGCACGAAGCAGATAGGGTTTGGTCGAAGTCGTCATGGTATCTCCTTTCGGAAGCTTATCGGCGCATGGCTTTTTCGGCGGGCGTCAGCGCTTCGATGAAGGCCTCGCGTTGGAAAATGCGCTCAGCGTATTTCAACAAAGGTGCGGCGGATTTGCCGAGTTTGATGTCGTAATGATCAAGCCGCCACAACAAGGGAGACAGCGCTACGTCAATCATAGAAAAATCTTCGCCGAGGATGTATTTGCTCTTCGCAAAAGCAGGAGCCAGCATTGTCAGCCCGTTACCGATGGCTTCGCGCGCTTTGGCCTGTTCTTTGTTGGTCGCGTTAGGGTTTTCCAAAACATGGACGAAGCTGAACAATTCTTTTTCCATGCGGAACAACACCAAACGCCCGCGTCCGCGCATCACGGGATCGCCGGGCATCAGTTGCGGATGCGGGAAACGTTCGTCGATATATTCGTTGATGATGTTGGACTCGTGCAAGATGAGGTCGCGTTCAACCAAAACAGGTACTTGATTGTACGGATTCATTACGGCAAGGTCTTCGGGCTTGTTGAAAATATCGACATCTTTGATTTCAAAATCCATGCCTTTTTCGTACAACACGAAACGGCAGCGTTGGCTGAACGGGCAGGTAATGCCTGAATATAAGGTCATCATGGTAATTGGGCTCCTGTATCCGGTTTCAGACGGCATGCGTCTGATACGACCGTTAAACAAATTAATCGCAGAATTATACGCGATTGCATACAACAATTCTAGAAAAACAGGATAATATATTGTTTTAAATTATATTTTTCGACTTCTCTATCTTAAGTCATACAACGCAATATCGCTGCATACCGTAAATAAAGAGGTCGTCTGAAAACCCGAAATCCGGTTTTTCAGACGACCTTTTTCTATTCAAACAGGGAAACCGTTTGCCTGAAGCCCGTTTATGTTTCGGGCTGTTTCAGACGACCTCCCATTTTCTGTTCGCCGGTTAAATACCGCGCAGCAATTCGTTCACGCTGGTTTTGGCGCGGGTTTGTGCGTCCACGCGTTTGACGATGACGGCGCAGTAAAGGCTGTGGCTGCCGTCTTTGGAAGGCATGCTGCCGGACACGACAACCGAGCCTGCCGGTACGCGGCCTTGGTAGATTTCGCCGGTGGTGCGGTCGAGGATTTTGGTGGATTGTCCGATGAACACGCCCATGGAAATCACGCTGCCTTCTTCGACAATCACGCCTTCGACGATTTCGGAACGCGCGCCGATGAAACAGTTGTCTTCAATGATGGTCGGGCTGGCTTGCAGGGGTTCGAGTACGCCGCCGATGCCGACGCCGCCGCTCAAGTGGACGTTTTTACCGATTTGGGCGCAAGAACCGACGGTCGCCCAAGTATCGACCATCGCGCCTTCGTCAACGTATGCGCCGATGTTGACATAAGACGGCATCAAAACGACGTTTTTAGCAACAAAGCTGCCGCGGCGCGCAACGGCACCGGGTACGGCGCGGAAACCGGCAGCGCGGAATTCGTCTTCAGACCAGTCGGCAAACTTGGTCGGCACTTTGTCGAAGTATTTGTTCACGCCGTCGTTGAGGACTTCGTTGTCTTGGATGCGGAAGGAAAGCAGGACGGCTTTTTTCGCCCATTCGTTGACTTTCCACTCGCCTATGCCCAAGCGTTCGGCGACGCGCAATTTGCCTGAATCGAGTTGGCGGATGGTTTCCAACACGGCTTCTTTGACTTCGGGGGTAACGGTGGTCGGGGTGATGTCCGCGCGGTTTTCAAAGGCGGTTTCGATGATGTTTTGCAAAGACATGGGGATTCCTTTTGAAGAGGGTAAAAGGTCGTCTGAAAAATTCGGATGACCCGCAAACAGGCGGTATTTTGCCATGTAAACGCTTTGCCGTCAGCTTTTGCAAAGGTCGTCTGAAAGGTGTTTTGCTGTTTCAGATGACCTCCAAGATTGCTATGATATAGTGCCTTGACTTTAAACCGGTACGGCATTACCTCGCCCTGTCCTGATTTAAAGTTAATCCACTCTACCATTCCCGCCATCTTTCCAAACGGAATCCGAAATGTCCGACAACCGCCTCGACACCGCCCGCCGCCATTCCCTCTTCCTTGCCCGCCAGCTCGACAACGGCAAACTCAAGCCCGAAATCTTCCTGCCCATGCTGGACAAGGTTTTGACTGAAGCAGATTTCCAAGCCTTTGCCGACTGGGACAAAATCCGCGCGGAAGAAAACGAGGAAGAATTGGCGCGGCAGTTGCGCGAGTTGCGCCGTTATGTGGTGTCGCAGATTATCGTGCGCGATATAAACCGCATCAGCGATTTGAACGAAGTAACCCGCACGATTACGCTGTTTGCCGATTTTGCCGTCAATACCGCGCTGGATTTCGCCTACGCCTATTATCGGGACATGTACGGCACGCCGATCGGACGTTATACCAAATCGCCGCAACATTTGAGCGTGGTGGCGATGGGCAAGGCGGGCGGCTATGAGTTGAACGTGTCTTCCGACATCGATTTGATTTTCGTCTATCCCGAATCGGGCGACACCGACGGCAGGCGCGAACGCGGTAATCAGGAATTTTTCACCAAAGTCGGGCAGAAACTGATTGCGCTGCTGAACGACATCACCGCCGACGGACAGGTGTTCCGCGTTGATATGCGGCTGCGGCCGGACGGCGATTCCGGCGCGCTGGTATTGAGCGAAACTGCGCTGGAGCAATATTTGATTACGCAGGGACGCGAATGGGAACGCTACGCATGGTGCAAAGGCCGCGTGGTTACGCCATATCCGAACGACATCAAAGCGCTGGTGCGCCCTTTTGTGTTCCGAAAATATCTGGATTACAGCGCGTATGAAGCGATGCGCAACCTGCACCGCCAAATCCGCAGCGAAGTCAGTAAAAAAGGCATGGCGGACAACATCAAACTCGGCGCAGGTGGCATCCGCGAAGTCGAATTTATCGCCCAAATTTTCCAAATGATACGCGGCGGACAAATGCGCGCTCTGCAACTGAAAGGCACGCAGGAAACGCTGATGAAACTTGCCGAATTGGGCATCATGCCGTCTGAAAACGTCGAAACCCTGCTTGCCGCCTACCGCTTCCTGCGCGACGTCGAACACCGCCTGCAATACTGGGACGACCAGCAAACCCAAACCCTGCCCGCCTCGCCCGAACAGCAGCAACTGCTCGCCGAAAGCATGGGTTTCGACAGCTACGCCGCCTTTTCAGACGACCTCAACGTTCATCGTAACAAGGTCAATCAGTTGTTCAACGAAATTTTGAGCGAACCCGAAGAGCAAACACAGGACAACAGCGAATGGCAGTGGGCATGGCAGGACAAACCCGACGAAGAAGAGCGGCAAGGTCGTCTGAAAGAACACGGGTTCGATGCCGAAACCATCGTCGCAAGGCTCGACCAAATCCGGCACGGCCATAAATACCGCCACCTTTCCGCACACGCCCAGCCGCGTTTTGACGCCATTGTGCCGCTGTTGGTACAGGCGGCGGCCGAGCAAAACAACCCGACCGATACGCTGATGCGGCTGTTTGACTTCCTCGAAAACATCAGCCGCCGCTCCGCCTATCTCGCCTTCCTCAACGAACATCCGCAAACCTTGGCGCAACTGGCGCAGATTATGAGCCAAAGCTCATGGGTGGCGGCGTATCTGAGCAAATACCCGATTCTGCTGGACGAACTCATCAGCGCGCAGCTTTTGGATACCGCGTTCGACTGGCAAGCCCTCGCCACCGCCCTTTCAGACGACCTCAAAGCCTGCGGCGGCGACACCGAAGCGCAAATGGACACCCTGCGCCGCTTCCAACACGCCCAAGTCTTCCGCCTCGCCGTCCAAGACCTCGCCGGACTGTGGACCGTAGAATCCCTCTCCGACCAACTCTCCGACCTCGCCGACACCATCCTCGCCGCCGCCCTGCCGTGCGCATGGGCGGACATGCCCAAAAAACACCGCGACACCCCGCAATTCGCCGTCGTCGGCTACGGCAAACTCGGCGGCAAAGAACTCGGCTACGCCTCCGACCTCGACCTCGTCTACCTCTACGACGATCCCCATCCCGACGCAGGCGACGTGTACAGCCGCCTCGCCCGCCGCCTGACCAACTGGCTATCCGCCGCCACCGGCGCAGGCAGCCTCTACGAAACCGACCTGCGCCTGCGCCCCAACGGCGACGCCGGCTTCCTCGCCCACAGCATCGCCGCCTTCGAAAAATACCAGCGCGAAAACGCATGGACATGGGAACACCAGTCCCTCACCCGCGCCCGCTTCATCTGCGGCACACCCGAAATTCAGACGGCCTTCGACCGCATCCGCACCGAAATCCTCACCGCCGAACGCGACCAAACCGCCTTGGCAGGCGAAATCATCGAAATGCGCGAAAAAATGTTCCCCACCCATCCGCCAGTTGACAACAACGTCAAATACGCGCGCGGCGGCGTGGTCGACGTCGAATTTATCGTCCAATACCTCATCCTTGCCCATGCCCGAAAATATCCGCAACTCCTCGACAACTACGGCAACATCGCCCTCTTGAACATCGCCGCCGACTGCGGCCTCATCGACAAAACCCTCGCCGAACAAAGCCGCACCGCCTACCGCTTCTACCGCCAGCAGCAGCACAACACCAAACTGCGCGACGCGGAAAAAACCGAAGTAACCGACGAATTGCTGTCCCATTACGGCAATGTCAGGAAATTGTGGCGGGAAGTGTTCGGCGAAGAAGCAAAGCTCGGATAAAGCAGGTATTACGAAGGGGAATTAAGTCATTAACCGCATAGCGTGAGTTCCACCTACGAATCACTGCAAACCCGTAGCGTGGGCTCTGCCCACGAACCACACCCCAAATTTCAGACAACCTCTTTTACTTGCCATTTTCGTGAGCAAAGCCCACGCTACCATTCACACCGACAAAACCAAAGGTCGTCTGAAAACGCTTTTCAGACGACCTTTAGACAAATTATAGTGGATTAAATTTAAATCAGGACAAGGCGAGGCAACGCCGTACTGGTTTAAATTTATAGTCAATTAAAAACAAAATAGTACAATACTCAACTTTGAAGGTTTAACCATGGCATACTCTGCGGACTTAAG
>NZ_CEXQBZ010000014.1:0-17937 GCF_982712965.1 Neisseria flava
TCATCATTGACGTTACCGAAAGCCCGATTGAACGTCCCAAAAAAACAGCGGCAGTATTACAGCGGCAAGAAAAAGCGGCACACGGTTAAAATCCAGGTCATATACGGCAGAGAAACTGAAAAAATCATCAGCATCCGGACGGGGATGGGTGCTCAGCATGATATGCGTTTAGCTAGGAGGCACCTTACAGAGCTTTATCCCTACAAAATAGTCATTGCGGATAAGGGTTATCAAGGATTGGCTAAAACCGGATTACAGACCCCGAAAAAGAAATCCAAACATCATCTGCTGAACAAACAGGATAAAGAGGCGAATAGGCGGTTAGGCAAACTCAGAACCGTCATCGAGCACATCAATAGGAAGCTGAAAATATTCAAAATATTGTCTCTACCTTACCGCAACAGGCGGAAACGCTTCGGATTAAGGGCAAATCTGATTGCGGGGCTGATTAATGCAATGGGATGAATATTTTCGCAAGAGGTCTAATGAATTAAAAAGGCATCGGATTGATGCCTTTTGTTTTTATAAATGATAAAAAAGTGCTATTAAAATCAGCTACCTCCTAGAATCAGCATGAGGAGACCTTTACAAAATTTCCTCACTCATTCTACTTAAATATCCCCCCATTCCAATCCAACCCGTTGTTGAGAGGTAAAAAACGAAAAGGCCGTCTGAAAACCTGTTTTCAGACGACCTTTTGTTGTTATCGAGAACTTTGCAAATAGCCCTTTTCACCCCCAACAGTCGAAACCCAAACACAGGGTTTCGGCTGTTTCGTTGCGGATTACAAAAAACAGTCAGGCATACCGCCCTGCCCAGTTTCGTCCTACATATTTTTCCTTGCGTCAAGCCCACGCTACGCTGCCAATGCAACAGATTTGTTTGATTGATTGCTGACGGTTGATGGCAACTGATTCATCAAAAACCAAAGAAGCCGGCGATATGCCTTATCCGCAAAAAAAGCAGCCCGTTTCAGGCTGCTTTTTGCATCATGGTATTTGACGCGTCAAATTTACACCACTTCGGCTTTGGTGATGACGACAGGTTCGGTCGGTACGTCGTCGTGGTAGCCGTGGCGTTTGGTGGCGACGCCTTCGATGGCATCGACCACGTCAAAACCATCGACTACTTTGCCGAATACGGCGTAGCCCCAGTCTTGGACGACGGTTTTGCCGTACAGTTCTTTAGAACGGAAGTTCAGGAAGGCGTTGTCGGCGGTGTTGATGAAGAATTGCGCGCTGGCGGAATGCGGGTCGGAGGTGCGCGCCATGGCGATGGTGTATTTCTCGTTGGGCAGGCCGTTGGACGCTTCGTTTTGAATCGGCTCGCGTGTTTCTTTTTCGTTCATGTTCTCGTCCATGCCGCCGCCTTGAATCATGAAGCCTTTGATGACGCGGTGGAAGATTACGCCGTCGTAGAAACCGTCTTTGACGTATTGCTCGAAATTTTTGGCGGTAACGGGGGCTTTGTCGAAATCGAGTTCGATTTTGATGTCGCCTTTATTGGTGTGCAGGATAATCATGGGTTTCCTTTCGTTAAGAATCTTTTTACAAATGGTGCTGGGCGGAAAAACTTCAAGGTCGTCTGAAAAATATTCTTTCAGACGACCTTGGCTATGGTTTTACGGGTTTACGGCATCAGTACGAAATAAGCCCACAGCGCAACCAATACGATACAGAGGACGTTCAGCAGCAAGCCGACGTTCATCATTTCGCGTTGTTTGATTAAGCCGGTACCGAACACAATCGCGTTGGGCGGCGTGGCAACCGGCAGCATGAACGCGCAAGACGCGCCGATGCCGATAACGAACACCAAGACTTGTTCGGGCAGCCCCATTTGTGTGGCGATGCTGGCGAAAATCGGCACGAGCAGCGCGGCAGAAGCGGTGTTACTGGTGAACTCGGTCAGGAAGATAATGAAAGTCGCAACCACGAAAATCACCAGCAATGCGGGCGAATGGGAGAAGGTGGAGGCAACCTGCTGACCTAATGCTTCGGACGCGCCGGAAGATTGCAGCAGCGCGCTCAAGCTGATGCCGCCGCCGAAGAGCATCAATACACCCCAGTCGGTATTGCGGGCGACTTCTTTCCATTGCGCCACGCCGAAGACGACGACGGCGACAGCGGCAATCAGGGCGATGACAGTGTCGGGGTTGGAAATGCCGAACGCTTCTTTGATTTTGGAACTGAATACCCAAGCGACGGCAGCAGCCAAGAAAATCAACAGCGCGATTACACGGTGCAGCGTCCACGGGATAGATTCGGCTTTGACTTCGACACGCTCGTTCAGATTCGGCTTGAGAATAACGTACATAGAAAACAGCATCAAAGGCAGAATCAACAACATCATCGGCAGACCGAGTTTCATCCAGCCGACGAAGTCCAGATTCAGGGCTTTGGCGGCAATCATGTTCGGCGGTGAACCGACCACAGTGCCCAAACCACCGATACTGGCGCAGTAGGCAATGCCGAGCAGTACGAAGACGTAGGTTTTGCGTTCTTTTTCTTGATCAAGATGGCTCATCATACCCATTGCCAAAGGCAGCATCATGGCGGCGGTCGCGGTATTGCTGATCCACATGGACAGGAAGGCAGTAACGGCAAACAGCATCAACACGGCGACTTTCATATTGCCGCGCGACAAGCGCAGGAGGCTGACGGCGATTTTACGGTCGAGACGTTGCATGTGCAGGGCGGTAGCAAGCGCGAAGCCGCCGAAGAAGATGTAAATCGTCGGATCGGCAAAGCCCGCCATCGCTTTTTTGATGTCCATATCGGGGAAGCCGAGTACGACGGCGAGAATCGGCACCATCAATGCAGTTACCGTGATATGGATGGCTTCGGTAAACCAAAGCGCGGCAACGAAAATCAACAGTGCGATGCCTTTGTTGGCATCGGTACTGTACGGCAGGATGTGGTAAATGCCGAAACAGACGACGGCGGAGATAATAGTGGTCAGCAGACCTTTAAAGTCGGTAATCGGCTTTTGCGCGCTGAGTAACTCGACATTCTCAGGATGCTGGGTTTTGTCCTTTGCATGTAAGTCCATGAAGTATTCCTCTGAAACATAACGCGAAATCGTTAAAACCGCTGATGCCTAGGCTCATCGCCTGACATTGCTTTTTTATTGATTCCACTGAATCGGTTTTTCTTGTTTCCCGTAGCGGGGCGTTCGCAGGCTTTGGATTTCAGGCAAACAAAGCCGTGCAGCATGGCGATGAGTATATTTGTAATCGCGTGTAGTGTAAATATAATGTTAACAATCGGGCGCTGTTTTTACGAAAACGGATTGATGGGAAATGAAAATATCTTTTGATTTTCAGACGACCCAGCTTTCAACGAGGTCGTCTGAAAACCTTAATTCATACCGTTATCGTGATATGATGCCGCATCCTTAACCGACGTCATGACGTCAATGAAAAAAATATTCAAAATCCTCCTGAAAGCCCTGTTGGCATTTATCATCGCCGCCATCCTTTACTTTGCCGCCGCCTACATACTTGGTAAGATTCCGCAGGACGGTACCGATGCCTCCGACGGCGACGTAACCCTTTATCTGCACAGCAACGGTGTACACGCCGATGTCGTCATGCCGCTTTCAGACGACCTTTTCGACTGGACCAGCATCATCAACCCTGCCGACAGTCCCGCAGGGCAAGGCGATGCCCCCATCCGCTACGTCGGCATAGGCTGGGGTGAGCGCAATTTCTATTTGAACACGCCGCAGTGGTCGGATTTGACCGCATCTACGGCGGTGCAGGCATTAAGCGGAGTCAACAGCACACTGATTCACGCCATCTACTACCGCGATCCGCCGCCTGAAGGGGAAAATACCGTCAAATTCACCGTCAGCCGCGAACAATACCGCCGCCTGAGTGCCAACCTGATGCGTCATTTCAAATTGAAAGCAGGCAAAGCCATCCCCGTCGTTGGCGCGCATTACAGCTCTGACGACGCATTCTATGAAGCAGAAGGGCGTTACCATCTTTTCAATACGTGCAACAGCTGGCTCAACCGCCGTCTGACCGAAAGCGGCATCAACGGCGTCGTTTGGACACCGTTCCCCGATCCGCTGCTCGACAGCCATCGTACCAATACAGCAGAAAACCCATGAAAACCCTGACCATCCGCCATCTCACGCTCGGCAGCGGGCAGCCGAAAATCGCCGTTCCCTTAGTTGCCAAAGACGAAGCAGCCTTATCCGCCGCCCTGAAAAACCTCGAACACGCCTGTTTCGATATTATCGAGTTCAGAGCCGACTATTTCGTCCAAGCAGGCAATCCCGAATACCTGATCGCCCAAGCCGCAGCCGTACGCCGCGCGTTTCCCGAAACCCCGCTGCTGTTTACCTTCAGGCGCGCGGAGGAAGGCGGCGAATATCCTTGCAGCAAAGCGTATTATTTCGAGTTGCTCGATAAAGCCGCCGCTTCAGGCATCATCGACATCATAGACATCGAACTTTCCGCCGGCGAAAACGAAGTCCACCAAGCCGTCGCTGCCGCCAAAGCGCACAACACCGCCGTTCTGATGAGCAACCACGATTTCCATCAAACGCCCGCCAAGTCAGACATCACAGGTCGTCTGAAAAAAATGGAAGAAGCAGGCGCAGACATCTGCAAAATCGCCGTGATGCCCCAAAGCCCTGCCGATGTCCTGACGCTTTTGGAAGCCACTTGGGAAGCCAGTCAAACCGCAAACCGCCCGATTGTTACCATCTCCATGGGCAAGCTCGGACTCGTCAGCCGCATCGCAGGCTCGACCTTCGGCTCCGCCATCACGTTCGGCACGGCAGGAACCGCCTCCGCCCCCGGTCAGCTCGATTCCGCCAACCTGAAAAACATCTTGGATGTTTTGGAAAACGGCAACACCACCGGACAACAATAAATAAAATACAAAAAGACAAAAGGTCGTCTGAAATAGCGTTCAGACGACCTCGTTTTCTTTGTTTCAACAATTTGGCGAGCAAATCTCCTGAACGACGAATTGGTTTCAGACGACTTTTACAGCGGATTGGCTTATAACCATCCAAATAAACCGCACCCTCCACTACCCCGCCCTACCCAAACTCAAACCAAACAAACGTCGTGTGAAAACAGACATAGCGTATTTCGCAAAACCGTTTTCAGACGACGTTTTCTCCGAATCCATCTTTTTATCTTCGCTCCTGCCTGCGTATCAGCCACACCGCGAGCAGGGCGAAGGCTATGGTGGGCAGTGCGCCGGCGAGGAAGGGTGGGACGCCGTAGAGTTGGCTGGTAAAGCCGAAGAGCCGTCCGGCGAAGTGGAACAGCAAGCCGAGGCAGATGCCGCCGAAGAGTTTCAAGCCCATATTGCCGTGGCGGGTGGTTTGCGGGGTGAAGGCGAAGGCGACGAGTGCCATCACCCAGGCGGCGACGGGATAAACCAATTTGCGCCACCAGGCGATGGCGTAGATCTGGGTGTTTTGGTTGTTGTTTTCGAGGTGGCTGATGTAGGTGGTCAGTTCGCCGACCGACATTTGGTCGGGTTTGACAAGCAATACGTCCATCAGGTTGCGTTTGACGGCGATCGGCCAGTTTTCTTCGGTGGCGGTCGAGACTTCGACTTTGTCTTCGCTAAGCGTGCTGCGGCGGATGTTTTTCAACTGCCAACTGCCGTCGTTGTTTAAAACGGCGGATTCGGCTTCCGTTGCCTGCGTCAGTTCGTTTTTGTCGTCGCGCACCCAAATTTTAATGCCCAGCAGGGTATGGTCGGGCAGCATTTCGCGCACGTTGATGATGCTGTTTTTTTCTTTGAGCCAAAGCCCGGTATTGCCGGTGCTGATTTTGCCGTTGATGGCAGCGGATTTGATGTTTTCGGCTTTTTGGCTGAGGACGGGGGCAATCCATTCGCCGAGCGCGGCGGTGGCGATGGCGAAAATCAGTCCGAACTGCGACAGGATCAGCAGCAGTTTTTTGGTGCTCATGCCGCTTGCTTTGATGACGGTCAGTTCGCTGCCGGCGGCAAGCTGGCTGAGGGAGACGAGTCCGCCGATGAGGACGGCGAGGGGCATGAGTTCGTAGGCGCGCGCGGGCATCTGCATGAGGACGTATTGCGCCATGGTTGCGCCGTTATAGCTGCCTTTGCCCAAGTCGCCGACTTCGTTGATGATCTCGAAAAAGCTGTACAGGGCAAGGAAGGCAAGGAGGGCGTAAACCGCCATAACCGCCATTTGGCGGATGATGTAACGTGAAATCAGGTTCATTTTCCGCCTTTCAATGTCAGACTTTTGCCAACCGCCTGCCAGAAGGGCTGGCTAGGCATGCTGCGGACGCGCAGGAGTACGACGGCGATGGCGAACATGATGATGTGCATGGGCAGCAGTCCGAGCCAGAAATGGATTTTGCCGTCTTCCACGGAATTGCGCAGGAAGGTCAGTCCGTTTTGGTAAATCAGGAAAAGCCCGATGGCGACGAGGATGTTGTAGGTGTGGCCGCTGCGCGGGTTGAAATAGGAAAGAGGCACGGCAAGCAGGCAGAGCAGGAGGACGCTGACGGTCAGCGAGATGCGCCACATCAATTCCGCCTGATGTTGCGGGTTGCTGCTACCGATGAGTTGGGAAGTCGGGATGGTGCGGCGGTGGGAAACGGGGTCGATGAGTTTGGGCGTGGTGCTAATAATCAGGCTGAGGTTTTGGAAGGAAACGCGGTTGTAGTCGGCTTTGCCGGGCGTGCCACTGTAACGGTAGCCGTTGCGCAGGTCGAGCGTGCGTTTGTTGTCGTTCAGCGAGAAATTGCCTTCTTTGGCGAAGATAATGTTGTCGTTGCCGTTTTTGTCTTGTTCGCGCAGGAACAGGTTTTTCATGATGCCGGATTCGGTGTCGAAGGTTTCGACGAAATAAACCCTGCCGTTGCGCTTGCCTAGGCTGTTGAACTCGCCTGCTTCCACCATGGACAATTCTTGTTTTTGCTTGAGGATTTCGGCGTATTCGCGGCTGCGCAGCTCCGCCCACGGCATCACCCAAAGCTGCATGACGGCAATCAGGATGGCAAACGGTACGGCAAACTGCATGACGGGGCGTATCCATTGTTTCAACGCCAATCCGCAGGAGAGCCAGACCGACATTTCGCTGTCGCGCCAGTAGCGGGTCAACACGGTCAGCGTGCTGATGAAAGCGGTCAGCACCAGCAAAAGCGGCGTCATGCCGATGACCCAGAAGCCGACCAATGCCAACACGGCATCGATGGCGACGCGCCCGTCGGCGGCACGTCCGAGCAGGTTGATTGCCTGCGTGGAGACCAACACCGCCAAAAGGACAACGAAAATGCCGACGGCGGTAAAGGAGAGTTCTTTGATGAAGTTTCTTTGATAGATCATAGAATCGCGGCTAGGAGCGGTAAGCGGTTCGGCGCAGGCGGATTGTCTGCGCAAGGTTTCAGACGACCTCTCAAATGGAGTACAATCTTTCCAACCGTTTTCAGACGACCCCTTAATGCAAAGGGTCGTCTGAAACTACCCGAAACCATCTCAATCAGGAGAATAAACATGGAATTTAGCACAAAAGCCGGAACCTTGCAGCCGCAACAGGCAGGCGCGCAGTTATTTGTCTGCACCGAAGAGGCGCAATTAAACCACCCGACCGCCCTTGCCCTTTTGTCTTCGCTTGAAGAAGGGCAAACTTTTGCCGACACCAAAATCCCGACGGACAACGGTTTGCAGGCAGTCGCCGTCGTCCGCCTCGAAAAAACCGACCGCGCCGCGTTGAACAAAGCCGCCGCCGAAGCCGCCAAATGGGCGCAAAATCAGGAAACGGTCAATGCGGACGTCCATGTCTTCGATGAAGCGCAAGCCGCTGCCGTTGCCGAAGCTTTTGCCATCGCGTTCGGCAACGCCGCCTACCGTTTCGACCGCTATAAAAAAGAAGCTAAACCCGCCAAATTCGCACAGGCCGTGTTCCACACCGCACACGAAGCCGCCGTCAAAGAAGCCCTGCGCGTCGCCGAAGCTCAGGTTTACGGACAAAGCCTCTGCCGCGATTTGGGCAATGCCGCGCCCAACGAATGCACGCCCGAATTTTTAGCGCGCACCGCCAAAGCCGAAGCCGAAAAACTGGGCGCATACGCCAAAATCATCGAAAAAGACTACATCAAAGAAAACATGGGTTCGTTCTGGTCTGTCGCCAAAGGCAGCGTCGAAGACCCATATTTGGTCGAACTGAGCTATTTCGGTGCAGCCGACAAAGAAGCAGCGCCTGTGGTATTGGTCGGCAAAGGCATTACCTTCGACACCGGCGGCATTTCCCTCAAACCCGGTCTGAACATGGACGAAATGAAGTTCGACATGTGCGGCGCGGCAACCGTCATCAGTACCTTCTGCGCCGCCGTCAAACTGCAACTGCCGATCAACCTCGTCGCCGTCGTCGCCACCTGTGAAAACATGCCTTCCGGCGCGGCAAACAAACCGGGCGATGTCGTAAAAAGCATGAAAGGCTTGACCATCGAAGTGTTGAACACCGATGCCGAAGGCCGTCTGATTTTGTGTGACGCGCTCACTTACGCCGAACAATTCAAACCTAAAGCCGTCATCGACGTCGCCACCCTGACCGGCGCGTGCATCATCGCCTTGGGTCATGACGTCAGCGGCGTGATGGGCAACAATCAAGATTTGGTCGACAGTCTGCTGGCCGCTTCCCGCAACGTGGACGACAAAGCATGGCAACTGCCGCTCTTTGAAACCTATAAAGACCAGCTCAAATCCAACTTCGCCGACATCCCCAACATCGGCACCCCTGGCGCAGGCACGATTACCGCCGCCACCTTCCTGTCTTACTTCACCGAAGACTATCCGTGGGCGCACCTCGACATCGCGGGTACGGCATGGAAATCCGGCAGCGAAAAAGGCGCGACCGGCCGCCCCGTTCCCCTGTTGCTGAACTATCTGCGCAACGTGAAATAAGCCTTGACGCCTGCGGGGCAAAGCAACCGACCCCGCAGGTCGTCTGAAAACGGGACTGTATCAACTAATGCAGGCTGTCCGAAAACAAATAGAGTTTGGTAATTCAATTATGCAGCGTTGTTGTTCATCGTCCAGCAGTCGGTAATCTTACCGTCTTTGATTTTTAGAAAATCCGTACCGACTTTGACAGCGGTTTGGTTACCGAGCGTAGCGGTTACACGCCAATATGCAGAAATTGTGTCGCCGTCGCGGAACGGACCGAGTACGATTTCATAATGCAAATCTGCTTTAGCACGAATGGTAGCTATCCAAGCCTTTGCACTGGCTATGTCAGTTACGGGTGCGGGTGGTGGAGTGGAATCAGCGGTCAGATGTGCTTTGAAGTTGTTTGACAGCAGTTCATCAGCAATGTTTAGATTACCATTCCACATCTGTGTCCATGCAGTATAGATTTTTTGTGTTTCGGTCATGCTTTTGTCTCTTAACGATGTTGGGTAATAAGGAAAATCCTGTGCTGAAAAGCTGGGAAATGATGCTATGTAATCTTACCTGTCGTCAATATTGATACGAAAACTGCCTGAATGCAGCCTGCGCTTTATCTGCCCCAAAAAAAACAAACGGAGAACCATGATGAAACCGCTATTTGCCGCATTGTCCGTCGCCTTTCTGCTCGGCACGACCGTCAGCGTTCACGCCGCGGAACAGGCCAAACCTACCGACCGCAGCGTCCAAGTGTACAAAAAAGCCGACTTGGCAGAGTGGAACCGCGAAAACGCAGCCGGAGGCAAAGGCCCGCTGCTTGGCCGCTTCGCCTTCAACCGCCACCAGACCGCCGCCCAAGACGCGTTCAGGGAAATCGGCTGGCTGACCCTGCCGCCGGGCGCATCCATCGGTGAACACAAACACACCGACAACGAAGACGTTTACATCATCGTATCGGGCAAAGGCGTGTTTACCGACAGCACGGGCAAACAGACCCAAGTCGGCGCCGGCGACATCACCATCGCCCGTCCCGGCCAGTCCCATGCGCTGAAGAACATCGGCAAAGAGCCGCTGGTCTTCCTTGACCTGATTGCCGAGACCGCCGCCGCCCAAGCTACCAAATAGCAGTCATCAAACCGACAAGGTCGTCTGAAAACCATATTGCGTTTTCAGACGACCTTTTTTATAAAGGGGTATCAAGCATGATAGCCTTTAAGCGAAAAACATATTAAATTGTTAAAAGAATGAATTAATATTTTGTTATGTTTCGTCGGTTAGCATTACCATGTTACTGAAATTGATACGAAACACGATATACTATAAAACGATAAACCGAAAGCTGTCCTGAGCATTAGTAAACTACAAGTTTTCACATTCTATATGGTCTACCAGACCAACGACGATAATCCGCTGATTGCTATGCGTAACTTGCTTGCAACACTTGGAAAAGTAGTAGATAGGATTTTAGATACAATTTTCTAGATTTAATTGTCTATAATTTACTTGAAGTCTAAAATACTATTCCTTAAAAATTTCTCCATAAGGATAATGTTATGAAACCTTTACCCCTTCCTCCAATAGTAATAAGTAATATTAATGATAAGCTAGATGGTTTTGAAAATTTAGTCTTTAAAAGAACATTACCTTCGTTTTCATCAATAGAACAGGAAGCTAAAGATAAAGAAAACGAATTATTGGATTATCATAACAAAATCTATGATCCTGATCTTCATGATGAAGGGGATTTTGAAGAAGACTTGTTTTTTACAAATATCAATTATCAAATTGTACAAAATGAGTTAAAGCAAAATAGCTTGAATTCATCTACAGTTTGTTTATTTCATATGTTTGAAAGAGAATTAGATGAAATATATTCTACTTATCACTCAAACAAAGAAAAAAGAAAATATAAAGAGGAGTTGTCTGAATATATAAAACGTCTTCCATCATTCAATAAAAAATATGATATTGATAATGATCCTGATTGGAAAATTTTACTTGAAATTAGAGATGTTGCTAATGCAGTCAAGCATGGTAAAGGCAAATCATTTAATAATGTAAAGAAGAGATATCCTCACTTAATAAATAAGAATGGGGAGATTTGTATAGATGAACATCTTATTAAAAAGTATATTCAGGTAATGAGGAATTTCTGGAGGAAAGCTATCGTTTGGTAGTGACACGTAAAACCAATTACTAACCGCCGTGCAACGCTGATAAGCCCAGCGTGTTAAGTGAAACAATCACGCGTAAGTTAAATCGAGTTACTACCTACTTAACCAAATAGAGCAGCTTCCTGTATTAAGGTACAGTAGCTAAAATTATTTGATTCTTTTGTTAATAAAGGTCGTCTGAAAACCATATTGCGTTTTCAGACGACCTTTTTTGTTGTTTAGGCAACATGATTCGTTCCAAGCAAACGAGGGGATGGCGCGCTGCCGCTGTTTCCGTCTTTTTTATCATTTTCAAGATATTGGGTTTCAGATGACCTTTGGTTTTCGCTGTTTGCATGGGCTTGGGTTTGGCTGTTTTGCCGCACCAAATGCGGTTTGTTCCTTGAATTCTTGTCATATTAATGATGTGATGTTATATAATAACAATCTATTTGAAATATGACGGGAAACCTAAAATGACACAAACCACGCTTAAACCTATTGTTTTATCTATTCTTTTAATCAGCTCCCCCATTCTCGCCCAAGCGCATGAAACCGAGCAGACGGTGGACTTGGAAACGGTCAACGTCGTCGGCAAAAGCCATCCGCGCGCTACTTCGGGGCTGCTGCACACTTCGACTGCCTCCGACAAAATCATCAGCGGCGATACTTTGCGGCAAAAAGCCGTCAATCTCGGCGACGCGCTCAACGGCGTGCCGGGCGTCCATGCTTCGCAATACGGCGGCGGCGCGTCTGCGCCTGTGATACGCGGGCAGACGGGCAGGCGGATTAAAGTGTTGAACCATCACGGCGAAACGGGCGACATGGCGGATTTCTCGCCCGACCATGCCCTGATGGTGGACACCGCCTTGTCGCAACAAGTCGAAATCCTGCGCGGGCCGGTAACGCTGTTGTACAGCTCGGGCAATGTGGCGGGGCTGGTGGATGTTGCCGACAGAAAAATCCCCGAAAAAATGCCTGAAAACGGCGCATCGGGCGAACTGGGGCTGCGTTTGAGCAGCGGCAATCTAGAAAAACTCACGTCCGGCGGCATTAACGTCGGACTGGGCAAAAACTTCGTGTTGCACACGGAAGGGCTGTACCGCAAATCAGGCGACTACGCCGTACCGCGTTACCGTAAGGAAGAAGGTCGTCTGAAACGCCTGCCCGACAGCCATGCCGATTCGCAAACAGGCAGCATCGGGCTGTCTTGGGTGGGTGAGAAAGGCTTTATCGGCGCGGCGTACAGCGACCGTCGCGACCGCTACGGCCTGCCTGCGCACAGCCACCTCTACGACGACTGCCACGCCGACATCATCTGGCAGAAGAGCTTGATTAACAAACGCTATTTGCAGCTTTATCCGCACCTTCTGACCGAAGAAGACATCGATTACGACAATCCGGGCTTGAGCTGCGGCTTCCACGACGACGATAATGCACACACGCATACCCACAGCGGCAGACCGTGGATAGACCTGCGCAACAAACGCTACGAAATCCGCGCCGAATGGAAGCAGCCGCTCCCCGGTTTCGAAGCCCTGCGCGTGCATTTGAACCGCAACGACTACCGCCACGACGAAAAAGCGGGCGATTCAGTGGAAAACTTCTTTAAAAACAAAACGCAAAACGCCCGCATCGAATTGCGCCACCTTCCCATAGGTCGTCTGAAAGGCAGTTGGGGCGTGCAATACCTGACCCAAAAATCCAGCGCGCTTTCCGCCATTCCCGAAACCGTCCAACAGCCGATGCTGATTGACAACGATGTGCATCATTACAGCTTTTTCGGCGTAGAACAGGCAAATTGGGACAACTTCTCGCTTGAAGGCGGCGTGCGCGTGGAAAAACAAAAAGCATCTATCCAGTACGACAAAGCCTTGATTGATCGGGAAAACTACTACAACCAACCCTTGCCCGACCTCGGCGCGCACCGCCAAACCGCCCGCTCGTTCGCGCTATCCGGCAACTGGTATTTCACGCCACACCACAAACTCAGCCTGACCGCCTCCCATCAGGAACGCCTGCCGTCAACGCAAGAGCTGTACGCGCACGGCAAACACGTCGCCACCAACACCTTTGAAGTCGGCAACAAACACCTCAACAAAGAGCGTTCCAACAATATCGAACTTGCACTGGGCTACGAAGGCGACCGCTGGCAATACAATCTGGCACTCTACCGCAACCGCTTCGGCAACTACATCTACGCCCAAACCTTAAACGACGGACGCGGCCCCAAATCCATCGAAGACGACAGCGAAATGAAGCTCGTGCGCTACAACCAATCCGGCGCCGACTTCTACGGCGCGGAAGGCGAAATCTACTTCAAGCCCACGCCGCGCTACCGCATCGGACTTTCCGGCGACTACGTCAGAGGTCGTCTGAAAAACCTTCCGTCGCTGCCCGGTAGGGAAGACGCCTACGGCAACCGCCCACTTATTGCCCAAGCCGACCAAAACGCCCCGCGCGTTCCCGCCGCACGGCTCGGCTTCCACCTGAATGCCGCGCTGACCGACCGCATCGATGCCCATCTCGACTACTACCGCGTGTTTGCCCAAAACAAACTCGCCCGCTACGAAACGCGCACGCCCGGACACCATATGCTCAACCTCGGCGCAAACTACCGCCGCCGCACCGGCTACGGCGAGTGGAATTGGTACGTCAAAGCCGACAACCTGTTCAACCAGTCCGTTTACGCCCACAGCAGCTTCCTGTCCGACACCCCGCAAATGGGACGCAGTTTCACCGTCGGCGTGAACTTTAAGTTTTAAGGGGCGATAGACAAGCGAAAAGGTTTTCAGACGGCCTCTGAAAACCTTTTTTATTCATCCCTTCATGTCATCCCAATCTTTTGACTTTCGTCAAAGGAAATTGTTTTCATCCGTCTACTTCCATTATTAATCCGGCCTTTCCGCGCTCGTCATAAACCTTTGTAAACCAAATCATCCGACAGGTATCCGATATTCCTCCCCTCTTCGTCCCAAACATCCCCCTGCCCCACAGCCTTCCCCACATAAAATTTTTTTCCAAATAATATATACAGTTACCCCAAACACACCCGCCGCCCTAGGTTTAAAAAAATTCCACATAAAACAATACGGTTACTCCTCTCCAAACCCTGTTCACAAGCAGTTTCTTAAAGTATGATAAGCCTGTCTCCAGCCAATGTTCCCGCCGGAATCAGGCTTCCAAACAAATCCAACCTCAACTCGGAGTAAACATCATGTTGACCCAGACCCAACAGGTCGATTTGACCCTGCATCATCTCAAAGAGCGCGCCTTGGCAGAATATAGCCCCAAACAGCGTGCGACCGTCGAAGCTTCCGAAGACTGGAAACAGTTTGACCGGCGTTTGAACGAGCATTTCCCCAAGCTGATGCACGAGCTGGACAACGTTTACAACGATAACGAAGCCGTCCTGCCCATGCTGGAACAACTGATTGCCCAAGCATGGCAAAGCTATTCCCAACGCGACAAGTCTCTGAAAGCCATCGATGCCGCGCGTGAGAATGACCCCGATTGGATTTTGTCGAATAAACAGGTCGGCGGCGTGTGCTATGTCGATTTGTTCGCAGGCGATTTGAAAGGCTTGAAAGCCAAAATCCCTTATTTTCAAGAGCTGGGGCTGACTTATCTGCACATGATGCCCCTGTTTAAATGTCCTGAAGGCAAAAGCGACGGCGGCTATGCGGTCAGCAGCTACCGCGACGTCAATCCGGCTTTGGGTACGATAGACGACTTGCGCGATGTCATTGCCGCGCTGCACGAAGCGGGCATTTCCGCCGTCGTCGATTTCATCTTCAACCACACGTCCAACGAACACGAATGGGCGAAAGGCTGCGCCGCCGGCAATCCGCTTTTCGACAATTTCTACTATATTTTCCCCGACCGCTGGATGCCCGACCAATACGACCGTACTCTGCGCGAAATCTTCCCCGACCAGCATCCGGGCGGATTCTCCCAATTAGAAGACGGTCGTTGGGTATGGACGACGTTCAATTCCTTCCAATGGGATTTAAATTACAGCAATCCTTGGGTATTCCGCGCCATGGCGGGCGAAATGATGTTCCTCGCCAATTTGGGCGTTGACATCCTGCGTATGGACGCCGTTGCCTTTATTTGGAAACAAATGGGCACTTGCTGCGAAAACCTACCGCAAGCCCATGCCTTAATCCGCGCGTTTAACGCCGTCATGCGCATCGCCGCACCTGCCGTGTTCTTCAAATCCGAAGCCATCGTCCACCCCGACCAAGTCGTCCAATACATCGGACAGGACGAATGCCAAATCGGTTACAACCCACTGCAAATGGCATTGCTGTGGAACACCCTCGCCACCCGCGAAGTCAACCTGCTCCACCAAGCCCTCTCCTACCGCCACAACCTGCCCGACCATACCGCATGGGTCAACTACGTCCGCAGCCATGACGACATCGGCTGGACGTTTGCCGACGAAGACGCATCGCAATTCGGCATCCACGGCTACGACCACCGCCAATTCCTCAACCGCTTCTTCGTCAACCATTTCGACGGCAGCTTCGCGCGCGGCGTCCCCTTCCAATACAACCCCAACACCGGTGACTGCCGCGTCAGCGGTACTGCCGCCGCCCTGGCAGGTTTGGCACAACACGACCCCCTCGCCGTTGACCGCATCAAACTCTTGTACAGCATCGCCCTGAGTACCGGCGGTCTGCCGCTGATTTATCTCGGCGATGAAGTCGGTACGCTCAACGACGACGACTGGTCGAACGACCGCAACAAGAGCGACGACAGCCGCTGGGCGCACCGTCCGCGTTACAACGCCGAGTTGTACGAACAACGCCACGACCCGTCAACCGCGGCAGGACAAATCTATCAAGGCCTGCGCCACATGATAGACATCCGCCAAAACAACCCGCGTTTGAACGGCGGCCGTCTGGTTACCTTCAACACCAACAACAAACACATCATCGGCTACATCCGCAACAACGCGCTTTTGGCGTTCGGCAACTTCAGCGAACACGCGCAAACCATCAGCGCGCACACCCTGCAAGCCATGCCCGCCCGCGCCAAAGACCTCATCAGCGGCGAAACCGTGGCATTGAATCAGGATTTGGTGCTGCGCCCCTACCAAGTGATGTGGCTCGAAATCGCCTGATGATTGAAGCGGCTTAAAAACGCAAAGGTCGTCTGAAACCGGTATTTCCCGTTTCAGACGACCTTTTTAAATAAAATATACGGCATCAAACCTGCCCAAGCGATGATACTTCACCCCCAACATCCGCATACCATGCGTCTCCCCATACATAGCTTAAAAATAAATTTCATTAATTACAACAAGTTGAAAAATTATTAATCAAATTTATCCATCAAGTATTGAAATTATTCGACTTTCTGCTTTAAACTTCGACGCATATATATTCAATATCCAGCGAAATACCGTCATGCAAACCGCTAAGCATTCAAACGCATTCTTCTATTGGTACCACACAAACGTGCGGTACTTTTTTGCGCTTGTCTGAAACAGACGGAAATAAACAGCAAAACAAGAGCCGCCCCGATTGAGCGGCTTTTTTTATATCCTTCATGGCCGCCAATCCCAATAAACGATGCGAACAGTTGCAAATAAAGGAAAAGCCATGAACCTCTCTGCAAATATCCAAAGACGTCCACAACCCCTCCACCGCTGCCATATGATTGTTGACGGCAACAGCCACAACACATTTTCAGACGACCCCGTTCCCCAAACCTCAGGCCTTATCAGCGAGGCCTTGATTCCGCAAATCCGCTTCCTCGCCACATTGATTGCGGCCGAACGCCACGACTTCAATCGCAACAGTCCTGCCGTGTTTACAGAAGAAGCCGACTTCTTCGCCGCACGCATCCTTATTTTAGGCGTTCGCCGCTTCCATCTCGACATCACCCTGATGCCCATGCTCAAAACCGCCAATCAGCGCGCACAAACATTTGCCAAACACCATCACCTCCCCTTCTCCCCCGCTGAAATGCACATGAGCCTGCACGCCCGCCGCCCCGACAAACTGCTTATTATGGAAACCGAACACGAAGTCAAACCTCAAGGAAATATTGTTGCTGACAGTCTTGCTTTTGCAGCCAAACTACCGAAACTCCCATTGTAAAAAAGAGCAACCTTGCTTGATAAATCCCCAAAACACACCATATGGCAGGCAGGCCACGCGCTTAGAACCACGCCGCCGACTTACATAAGACGGCATTAATGACAACCGACCAAGGAAACACACAACAATGAAAAAAATTATCGCCTTAGCCGCGCTCTCCGCTTTCGCCCTTGCCGCCTGCAAAGACAATACGCAAGCACAGCTTGAACAGCAGCAAAAACAAATCGAAGCCCTGCAACAACAATTGGCACAGCAAAACGGCCAGCAGGACAATACCGTTTACCAACTCACTCCCGAAGCCGTACAAGACACCATCCCTGCCGAAGCGCAAGCTAACGGCAACAATGGCCAACCCGTTACCGGCAAAGACGGACAACAATATATTTACGACCAATCCACAGGAAGCTGGCTGCTTCAAAGCCTGATCGGTACAGCCGCAGGCGCGTTTATCGGTAACGCGCTGGCAAACAAATTCACCCGTGCGAACAATCAAAACAGCCCGATTGCGCAGCGCGCACGTTCCCATTACTACCAATCGGCCCGTCCCAACGGCCGTACCAGCCAACAACTGAATACCCGCAGCATCCCTGCACAGCAGGCTCAACAACAACCCCGCTACCGTCAAACCACCCAACAACCTTCCAACTACCGCCGCCCGATGGGTCGCGGATTTGGTCGTCGCCGTTAATTCGGCAACAATGACAAAAGGTCGGCGGATTCGCATTTGAAGTGCAACTTTCCCTAACAGAAAAAGGCCAGTATGCGGTAGCATACGGCCTT
>NZ_CEXQBZ010000015.1:0-17458 GCF_982712965.1 Neisseria flava
TCGCCTTGCCGTACTATTTGTACTGTCTGCGGCTTCGTCGCCTTGTCCTGATTTAAATTTAATCCACTATACAACCGCGAGCGTTGCAGTTTGAAATTGAAAAAGCTGAGTCCTGTCGCATACAGAACCCAGCTTGCACAGAACGCCTGAAAAGGCTTTTATGAGTGTCCAAGATTTGGGGGTCAGTTCAAACCAATTTTCCGGTTTTCAGACGACCTTTTTTATTATCTGCCTACCTCATTCGGGACGCATTTGCGGGAACAAAATCACGTCGCGGATGGTTTGCGAATCGGTCAGCAGCATTACCAGGCGGTCGATGCCGATGCCGCAACCGCCTGTCGGCGGCAGACCGAATTCCATCGCGCGGATGTAGTCGGCATCGTAGTGCATGGCTTCGTCGTCGCCCGCATCTTTTTGCGCCACTTGTGATTTGAAGCGTTCGGCTTGGTCTTCAGGGTCGTTCAATTCGGAATAGCCGTTTGCCAGTTCGCGGCCGACAACGAACAATTCGAAACGTTCGGTCAGACCTTGTTTGGTATCGGAAGCACGTGCCAACGGGGAAACTTCGACCGGGTAATCGACGATGAAGGTCGGGTTCCACAGTTTGCTTTCGGCACAACCTTCAAACAGGGCGAGTTGCAGGCTGCCGATGCCCGGGGACGGCGGCAGGCTTTCACCGTGTTTGACGATTTCTTTTTTCAGCCACTCCGCATCGTTCAACTGCTCGTCGGTGTAGTGCGGATTATATTTTTTGATGGCTTCGAGAATGGTCAGGCGTTCAAACGGGCTTTCCAAATCGACTTCTTTGCCGTTGTAGCTGATTTTCGCCGTACCGTTTACCGTGCGCGATGCGTTGCGGATGATGTCTTCCGCCATCTGCATCATGCGCTCGTAGTCGGAGAAGGCTTCGTAGAATTCAATCATGGTGAATTCAGGGTTGTGGCGCACGGACATGCCTTCGTTGCGGAAGCTGCGGTTGATTTCAAACACGCGCTCCAAACCGCCGACCACCAAGCGTTTCAGATACAGCTCGGGGGCGATGCGCAGGTAAAGCGGGATGTCCAAAGCATTGTGGTGGGTCACGAACGGTTTCGCCGTCGCGCCGCCGGGAATCGGGTGCATCATCGGGGTTTCGACTTCGAGATAATGCTCGTTCACCATGAAATTGCGCACGGATTGGATGATTTGGCTGCGTTTGATAAAGGTATTGCGCGATTCTTCGTTGGCAATCAAATCGACGTAGCGTTGGCGGTATTTGGTTTCCTGATCGCTCAAGCCTTTGTGTTTGTCGGGCAGCGGGCGCAGGGATTTGGACAGCAGGCGGATGTCGGACACACGCACGGTCAATTCGCCGTGGTTGGTTTTGAACAAAGTGCCTTCCGCGCCGACGATGTCGCCCAAGTCCCAGTGGTTGAAATCGTCCAAAACTTCCTGACTCACGCCTTTGTTGTTCAGATAAAGCTGGATTTGACCGGTAACGTCTTGAATGGTGGCAAAGCTCGCCTTGCCCATTTGGCGTTTGAGCATCATACGGCCGGCAATTTTAACAGGGACGGCTTGCGGGTCGAGTTCTTCTTTGCTGATTTCGCCGCATCGGGCGTGCAAATCGGCGGCAAAGCTGTCTCGCTTGAAGTCGTTGGGATAGGCAATGCGCTGTTGGCGGATGTTGTGCAGTTTTTCGCGGCGCAGGGCGATGATTTGGTTTTCGTCCAACTGCGGCTCGGTCTGCGGATTGTTTTGTTCGCTCATGGTGTTTTCCGGAAAAATAAATCAGGCGCAATCTGTTTCAGACGACCTGATTGAATCACAAAATTTGCGCATATTTTACGCGATGTCGGTGTTTTTTTCTATAAAGGCAAAAATGCCGCCCGAAACCCGAAAATCGGTTGCAGGCGGCATTTCGTTTAACTGAGGCTAATATCGGCAGTTAAATATTGGTTTCCAGATAAACGACTTGGGTTTGCAGATATTCTTCCAAACCGTGTTTGCCGTCCGCACCACCGATGCCGGATTTTTTCCAACCGGCGTGGAAGCCCTGCATGGCTTCGAAGTTTTCGCGGTTGATGTAGGTTTCGCCGAATTGCAGGCGGCGGGTGACGTAGAAGGCTTCGTTCAGGTTGGTGGTGTAAACGGAGCTGGTCAGACCAAATTCGCAGTCGTTTGCCAAGGCGATGACTTGGTCGAGCGTGTCGAAAGTGGAAACAGGCAGGACGGGGCCGAAGGTTTCTTCCTTCATGATGTCCATGTTGTTGTCGGTGTCGGTCAGCAGGGTCGGCTCGAAGAAATAGCCGCGTCCTTCGGCGCGTTTGCCGCCGCAGACCAGCGTCGCACCTTGTTTGACGGCACGTTCCACTTTTTCGGCAACGGCTTTGACGGCGCGCTCTTCAATCAGCGGCCCCATTTCCAGCGCGCCTGCTTCGGCTTCGGCAGGATTGCCGTAGCGCACGCCTTTCATGGCGGCGGTCATTTTTTCAATGAACGCGTCTTTCAGGCTGCTGTGGACATAGACGCGCTCGGCGCAGTTGCAGATTTGACCGGTGTTGCCGACGCGCGAAGCCAAGATGGATTTCACTGCCAAGTCCAAATCCGCATCTTTCAAAACGATGGCGGGCGCTTTGCCGCCGAGTTCCAGCGAAACTTTGGTGATGTTGGCGGAAGCGGCTTCCATCACTTGGCGGCCTGCTTCGACGGAACCGGTCAGGCTGACCATATCGACTTGCGGATGGGCGGACAAGGCATTGCCGATTTCCGCTCCGGGGCCGTTCACCACGTTGAACACGCCTGCGGGCAATCCGACCGCATCGACGATTTCAGCGAAGATGTGGCAGTTGATCGGGGTCACGCTGCTGGGTTTGACGACGATGGTGTTGCCCGTTACCAAGGCGGGACCCATTTTGCGGGCAATCAGGAAGAAGGGGAAGTTCCACGGCAGGATGCCTGCCACGACGCCCAGCGGACGTTTGAACAATAAGATGTTTTCACGCGGACGGTCGCTTTGGATGATTTCGCCTTCATAACGGCGCGCCCATTCGGCTTGGTAATCGAGATAGTCGGCGGTAAACATGACTTCCACGCGCGCCAAGTCTTTGGTTTTGCCGCCTTCGGCAACAATGGTGTCGGTCAGCTCGTCGGCGCGTTCGCGTATGCCTTGGGCGATTTTGCGCAAATACGCGCCGCGTTCGACCGCAGGCAGCCGCTCCCATGCCGGTTGCGCCGCACGCGCCGCCGCTACGGCACGGTCAACGTCCGCTTTGCCGCCTTTGGGTTCGCGGGCGATGGTTTCTTCGGTGGAAGGGTTCAATACGTCGCGCCATTCGCCGTTGAAATCATTTTCAAAGCGTCCGTTGATGTACATTGCCAACTGTTTCATTTCAAGTTCTCCTGTTGTTGTAGTCGCGTGTAGTCAGTGTATGCTTAAATTGTCTGGCATACAAGTATATTTGTGGTAGAAGTAGATTATTACGGAGAACATGAAAAAAAAACCTGCTTTTTTTCAAAGCAGGTTTTAATGTTTGGTGGGTCGTGAGCGATTCGAACGCTCGACCAACGGATTAAAAGTCCGCTGCTCTACCGACTGAGCTAACGACCCGATAAGCTGTGAATTATATTGGCAGACATCCTGTGCGTCAATAATTTTATTGAAATTTTTTTCAATAAAAGTAAACAGCCTGTTATTTGCCGTTAAACTACCCTATTTTGCTGACCTGTTATGTTATGATGCCCACGCCTGCCTCAAACGAAGTAGGTGTTTTCTAGATTAAGAAAGGATAAAACATGAAAAAATTACTGATTGCTGCGATGATGATGGCCGGCTTGGCTGCATGCTCTCAAGAGGCCAAACAACAAACCCAAGAAGCTGCTTCCGCCGTAGCTTCCGATGTCAATGCAGCCGCTTCCGAGGCAAAAGATGCGGCTGATAAAGCAGTCTCCGACGTTAAAGATGCAGCTGCCGATGCCAAAGATGCTGCTGAAAAAGCTGTTTCCGATGTTAAAGATGCGGCTGCCGATGCTAAGGCAAGTGCAGATAAAGCTGTCTCCGACGCAAAGGAAACCGCAGATAAAGCCTTATCGAATGCAACCGAAGCCACAGGAAAAGCAGTTGAAGAAGCTGCCAAAGATGCAAAAAATGCTGCTAAAGATGCTTTGAACAAAGCCGCTGATGCAACTCAAGATGCTGCGGATAAAATGAAAGACGCTGCCAAGTAATTGTTTTAACAACGTATCAACAAGCCGTCGGAATTATTCCGTACGGCTTGTTTTGTTTGCCTCGTTTTATTTTTCAGACGACCTCTTGTGTTAAGATGACGGCTTTACCGTGCAGGAAATCTGTTATGACCGATATTCTGAATAAAATCCTTACAACCAAAGCCCTGGAAGTCGCCACACAAAAAGCTTCTGTCTCTTTGGATGAAATGAAAAAACAGGCAGATGCCGCCTTGCCCGTACGCGGTTTTTTTGACTCTATCCGTACCAAACACGAGCAAAACCGCCCTGCCGTCATTGCTGAAATTAAAAAAGCCAGCCCGAGCAAAGGGCTGATCAGACCCGATTTCCATCCTGTGCAGATTGCCCGCGCCTATGAAAATGCCGGAGCTGCGTGCTTGTCCGTCTTAACTGACGAACAATATTTCCAAGGCTCTCCCGAATATTTGAAAGCGGCACGCGCGGCAGTCGGGCTTCCCGTTTTACGAAAAGACTTCATCATTGATGAGTATCAGATTTATCAGGCGCGTGCCTGGGGTGCTGATGCCGTCTTACTGATTGCCGCCGCGCTTGAGCAAGAACAATTAGAACATTTTGAAGCAGTAGCCCATCAATTAGGCATGAACGTATTGTTGGAACTGCATGATACTTCCGAATTGGAAAAATGCCGAAATCTGACAACACCCCTATGGGGCGTAAACAACCGCAACCTGCGGACATTCGACGTATCTTTACAGCAGACTCTAGATTTACTGCCTGCACTGGCAGGTAAAACCGTCGTTACCGAAAGCGGCATCCGAAGCAAATCCGATGTCGATTTTATGCGCAGCCACGGCGTACATACCTTCCTTATCGGCGAAACTTTTATGCGCGCCGACGATATTGAAGCGGAAGTGCGGAAGCTGTTTTAAGGTTTCATATTGCGGAATCATGTAAAAGGTCGTCTGAAAACAGATTTTGGTTTTCAGACGACCTTTTTTCTCAAATCTAAAAGCGGGCAAAGTTCTGATTGTATAGTCAACTTGCTTACTTTTTGACATGGCTGACAATAGATGCAGCATCAAAAACAAAAGAAGTAAACTGAACTGAAAAACTCAACAACATTTTGAAATAAAAAAGTTTCGTTGAATCTTGAACAATCTACAATTACGAAAAAGCACAATCAAATAATAAAAAACAGTGCGATTAACAGCAGTTGAATACATAATTTAAACAATGCAGTACGACTAACAAAGTAGATGGGTAAAGTGCCGAAAATAACCATCAGGAAGATAATCAGCCATGGTTGCCATCTGTTAAGATGGGTAGCTTCAGTAAAGCATGTATGAATATGAAATACCATAATGGCAACAACGAGTAATACAGGTGCAATTTCAGTCATAGTAATATCAGCCATAGTTCTATTGTCCCATTGATTAAGACCGTCTGAAATTTAAGTTTCAAACGGTCTTTTCTTATTCACCCAACAATCAGTCTTTCAACTTCGCCAACTGATTTTGCACTTTCGCCATCTTGTCTTCCAACTCCGCCAAATCGGCTTTGTCTTTTTCCACCAGATGCGCGGGGGCTTTTTCGGTGTAGCCGGGTTTGGAGAGTTTGGCGTTGAGTTTGTCCAAGGTTTTTTGCAGCTTCTCGGCTTCTTTGCTCAAGCGGGCGGTTTCGGCGGCTTTGTCGATTTCGACTTTCAGCATCAGGCGCGCGCAATTGCAGACGGCGCTAGGTGCGTCTTCGCTTTCGGGCAGCCTGTCCACTGTTTTGGCTTCGGTCAGGCGCGTGAGGGCGGGCAGGTATTTCAGCAGCGCTTCAGGCACACTGCCTTCCACAAACAGCGGCGCTTTCACGTTCGGGGCAATGCCCATTTCGCCACGCAGGTTGCGCACGGCGCCAATCAGGTCTTGCAGTTGCGCCATTTGGTCAAAAGCAGCCTGCACGATTTTTTCCGGGTCGGCTTTGGGATAGGCGGCCAGCATAATGCTGTCGGCGGTTTTGGCATTCGCCAGAGGCGCAACGACCTGCCACAGCTCTTCGGTAATGAAAGGCATGATTGGGTGCAGCAGGCGCAGGATGGTTTCGAGTACGCGCACGAGGGTGCGGCGTGTAGTGCGCTGGGTTGTCGGGCAGCCGGTTTGGATTTGCACTTTTGCCAGCTCGATGTACCAGTCGCAATATTCGTTCCACACAAATTCGTACAGCGTTTGTGCGGCAAGGTCGAAGCGGTAGGTTTCAAAGGCTTCGGCAACCGCGGCTTCGGCTTGTTGCAGTTTGCCGATAATCCATTGGTCGGCAAAGGTAAACGCTAACGGCTGCATTTCGTCTTGACCGCAGTCTTTGTCTTCGGTGTTCATCAACACGAAGTTGGTGGCGTTCCACAATTTATTGCAGAAGTTGCGGTAGCCTTCGGCGCGTTTGAAGTCGAAGTTGACGCTGCGTCCGAGGCTGGCGTAGCTTGCCATGGTGAAGCGCAATGCGTCCGCGCCCATGCTCGGAATGCCTTCGGGGAAGAGTTTTTTGGTTGCTTCTTCCACTTTCGGCGCGGTTTCGGGTTTGCGCAGGCCGGTGGTACGTTTTACCAGCAGTTTTTCCAAGTCGATGCCGTCGATCAAATCCACAGGGTCGATGACGTTGCCTTCGGATTTGGACATTTTTTTGCCTTCGTGGTCGCGCACGATGCCGTGGATGTACACGTCTTTAAACGGTACTTTGCCGGTGAAGTGGGTGGTCATCATAATCATGCGCGCCACCCAGAAGAAGATGATTTCGTAGCCGGTGACCAAGACATTGGACGGCAGGAAGGCCTTGAGTTCGTCGGTTTCAGACGGCCAGCCGAGCGTGGAGAACGGCACGAGCGCGGAGGAGAACCATGTATCCAATACGTCTTCTTCGCGGGTCAAGCCTGTTTTGCCGGCTTGTTTTTCGGCTTCCGCCTGATTTCGGGCAACGTACACATTGCCTGCTTCGTCGTACCACGCGGGGATTTGATGCCCCCACCACAGTTGGCGCGAGATGCACCAGTCTTGAATGTTGTTCATCCATTGGTTGTAGGTGTTGACCCAGTTTTCAGGGATAAAGCGCACTGCGCCGCTGTCGACGGCTTTTTTGGCTTTGTCGGCAAGGCTCAGGCCTTTGAATTCGCTGTCAGGTTCGCCGCCGTTTGGCGTGGCGGACATGGCGACAAACCATTGGCTGGTCAGCATCGGCTCAATCACGGAACCGGTACGATCGCCTTTCGGCGTCATCAGCGTGTGTGCTTTGATTTCGACCAACAAGCCTTGTTCCTGCAAATCGGCAACCATTTGTTTGCGCGCGGCAAAGCGGTCTAAGCCTGCGTATTTTTCAGGCAGGGCAAAGCCTGGTTGCGCTTCACCTTTGAAGTTGAACACTTCGGCGTTTGCCAGCACTTTGGCTTCCAAGTCGAATACATTAACCAAGCGCGTGTCGTGGCGTTTGCCGACTTCGTAGTCGTTGAAGTCGTGCGCAGGCGTGATTTTCACGCAGCCGGTACCGAAGTCTTTTTCGACGTATTCGTCAGCAATCACGGGAATGGTGCGGCCGGTCAGCGGCAGGATTAATTCTTTGCCGATTAAGTGAGTATAACGTTCGTCTTCAGGATTGACGGCTACGGCCACATCGCCCAGCAGCGTTTCGGGGCGGGTGGTCGCCACGATAACGGCTTCGGCGGGATTGTCCGCCAGCGGATAGCGGATGTGCCACATAGAGCCTTGTTCTTCCACGCTTTCCACTTCCAAATCCGATACCGCCGTACCCAATACAGGGTCCCAGTTCACCAAGCGTTTGCCGCGGTAAATCAAGTCTTGCTCATACAGGCGCACGAACACTTCGGTTACGGTTTCGGCACGCATGTCGTCCATCGTGAAATACTCGCGCGTCCAGTCGGCAGAACAGCCCACGCGACGCATCTGCTGCGTAATCGTGCCGCCGGACACTTCTTTCCATTCCCACACTTTTTCCAAGAATTTTTCGCGGCCCAAGTCATGACGGGACACATTTTGCGCGGCAAGCTGACGCTCGACTACGATTTGCGTGGCAATGCCCGCGTGGTCGGTGCCCGGAATCCAGGCGGTGTTGCAGCCTTTCATGCGGTAGTAGCGGGTCAGACCGTCCATAATGGTTTGGTTGAAGGCATGGCCCATGTGCAGCGTACCGGTTACGTTGGGCGGCGGCAGTTGGATGGAAAAAGACGGTTTGGTCAAATCCATATCGGGCTGGAAATAACCTTGGGTTTCCCAGTTTTGATAGTGTTTGGATTCGATTTCGGCGGGATTGTATTTATCTAACATGGTAAAAAATGCTGTCTGTAAAAGGGTTTGCGGGCAAACGTCTGTTTAAAAAATAATTGCGGATTATAGCGCAAAAAGGTCGTCTGAAACGGAATATCGTTTCAGACGACCTTTTTGAAACAAATCGAAACGGGCTTATTTGCCTTTATCGGATTTGGCTTCTTTCTTCAGGGAAGCGTACAACTCAGGATCGCGGTTTTTCAGCAGGGAGGCAATCGCCAAATCGTCGCGGTTTACTTTTGCCAAGTCAACGCGTTCGATGTGTACCAAGCGCAGCAGCTCGCGTACAGGTTTGGGCATATTGCGGCCGGATTCGTAACGTGAACCACCGGACTGAGTTACGCCGATACGGCTCCAAAAGTCCATTTGGTTCAAACCGAGTTTTTTGCGGATATCGCGGATGTTGTCAATTTTCTCAAACGACTTCATGAAAATTCCTTTTTCTTCTGTATTGTTTGTTGATAAGCAATTCTGCTTCTCTGCAACGGGATGCGGAAGCTTTCGATACAGCCTGAATTGTTACACAAATGACAATCGGCTGCGCGATAGAAAACTATCTATACTGAATGTTTAGACAGTATATTCGAAAGAAGTTTTGTCAGATTCTTGATAATTTGCAAAAATATTTCCAAGTCAAATAATTTCAATAAAATTATTATTATAAATCAAAAATATATATTTTAAGCATCAGTAATATTTTACAAAAATAAACAATTCAAACAGGAATATTTCATTCGCAATTATTAATTCATCATAATATTTTGCGCAAAAAATACGCAATAGAACCGTATTCCAATGCGTATTTTCAGCTATTCGGCCTCAAAACGCTGCCTAGCGCTTTCTCGGATAAAAGGTAATCGGCTGGACGATGGAGCGTGTCAGCTGTTTCGGCAAGGTCATCATTGCAATCATCCACACGCCCACCGTGTAACACAATATCCCGCCGTTACGCATCCCTCCCAATGCAGTACTGCCTAAAACTGCCTCCAGCATCAAGCAAACGGCGGCAGCCGCACAAGCTGCCATGCCGGCAAGAAACAGCGCATGGCGGGCATATCTGCGCAACATTTTTTTCAAAGCCGCTTTGACCAAAACGGCAGCAATCAACAGATTGAAAAAGAAAAACACGCCTGCAACCAGCCACACTGCCGAATCGTTCCAACCTTTCGCCACAGACCATCCGCCACCCTGCCGGCTAAACAGCAATCCGCCGCCACCCGCCATCATGGCAAACACATCATGAATCAATAACGCCAGCGGCAATGCGGCAAAAATCAATGCCGTCAGCAAAGGCCGATAAGGTTTTTCCTGTTCGAGATACATCATGCCGTTCCAAAATCGAAAACAACGGCAATTATAGAACAATCGCTTTGCGGTATCAGCCTGAAGCGGAATCAGATCAAAAATGAAACAACACCAAGCTCAAGGCAATCACCGCCATGCCGGACGTCAACCCGTAAACGGTTTCGTGTCCGTCGGAATAACGCTTGGCGGCGGGCAGCAATTCGTCCAACGCAAGAAACACCATCACGCCCGCAATCACGCCAAACACTGCACCGAACACGAAAGGCGATAAAAACGGCTTGAGCATGGTGTAGCCCAAAACCGCGCCCAAGGGTTCGGCCAGTCCTGAAGCGAGACAGGCGAGGACGGTTTTTTTGCGGTTGCGGGTGGCGAAATAAACGGGCGCGGCAATGGAAATGCCTTCGGGAATATTGTGTATCGCAATCGCGAGCGCCAGCGGCATCCCGACGGCGGGATTTTCCAGCGTGGCGAAAAACGTTGCCAAACCTTCGGGAAAATTGTGCGCGGTAATCGCAAACGCCGCCATCATGCCGACTCGGGCGATGTGGCGGCGTTTGTTTTCCTGAAAAGCGGGGTCGTGCGGATCGAGCGTTTCATGCGGGTTCGGCACAAGGCGGTCAATCAGCGCAATCGAGCCCATGCCTGCCAGAAAAGCCAGCGTCGCGGCGGCGAAGGCTTTGTCTTTGTCGTAAACCTGCCCGAAGGCTTCGCTGGATTTGTTGAAAATCTCCGTCAGCGACACATACACCATCGCCCCGCCCGCGAACGCCAATCCGAACGACAATACGCGCGGGTTGGGCGTTTTGGAAAACATCACCAACCCGCTGCCCAATACGGTAAACAATCCGGCGGCAAGGGCGATGCCGAAGGCGGTGATAAGGTTGGGCAAGGCAATATCAAGCATGAAAATCGGTTCTTCAGTGAATGTAATGCCATCAGGCTAACACATATTTCCACAAAAGAGAATAGTTATTATTTTCATAAATAAAGATTAAGATGGAAAATATTGAAACTGTCATTCCCTACCCGCTTACGCAAAGGCGGCTGCGCAGGCATGACGGCACAGACTTTTCATTTCACTTTAACGTAACAAAAAGGTCGTCTGAAACCTGATTTCCGGTTTCAGACGACCTTTTCTTCTTTAATCCTTACAAGCGTTTTACTCAACTCAAGAGCATTTCCTGTATCAGCTTCATGCCCCATTGCCAGCCGCCGAGTGCGCCGTTGAGCGTGCCGGAGTGCGGCGACAGGAGGAGGCGGGCGTTCCACAGGTTTGCCCGCTCTTCCGCCCAGTTGCGCGGCGTACCGTTTTGTTCGGCGATGACAAGCGCGGTGCGGCAGGGGCAACGGACGCGCCGGAGGGTGTGTATTTCATCGTCGGGGAATGCTTCGGGGCGCGGCGAGACGAGGATGATGTTGACGATTTTTTTCTGTGTCAGAATGTCGGTTTGGTAGAGCCAAGCCAAAAAGGCGGATACGCCTGCGCCATGGGCGACGACAGCGATGTGTTCGCCGCTGATGCCTGCAAACGCCGTCTGAAGGTTTGCCTGCCATTGGGCGATGCTTTGGCCGGCGGAAGCAGCGGCGGTTTGGACGACGGGATAGCTGACCGCCCAGCGGTCTATCCACATTTCCGCCTCGTCCGCGTCGCGTATCAAGAAAAGCGTCAGGTCTTCGAGTTCGAAAGTTCGCATTTCAGACGACCTATTTGAGCAAATCGTTGAGCGTAAAGGTAATCAAGAGCGCGGCTGGGACACTTAAAACGGCGCAGGTGGCGAGGCAGATCAGGATGTTGGCAATCAACCGCCAGCCTTTCCAGCCGAAACACTTGGCGGCAATCATGAGGCAGGGCAGCGAAAACAGCAGCCACACCCCCGCCCAAAGCGGATTGGCGCGGGTCATTTCAACCCAGCCGGACATCCGCGCCAGCATGAATATCGTCCACACCAGCATAGGCAGTACAAACGCGGCGACCACCCATGCCGCACCTATGCCGGTTTTACCGTTCACATTCCAATCGTATTTGCCGAAAACTTTATTGGGCAGCATAGTCGTACTCCACGACCAAAGGGGCATGGTCGGAAAATTTCTCGTCTTTATAAACATGCGCGGACACCGCTTTGGCGGCGAGTTCGGGCGTAACCATCTGATAGTCGATGCGCCACCCGACATCTTTCGCATACGCCTGTCCGCGGTTGCTCCACCAAGTGTAGCCCGGATTGTCAGGATAGAGCGTGCGCCACATATCCGTCCAGCCGAGCGTATGGATGACTTTGCCTATCCATTCGCGTTCTTCGGGCAGGAAGCCTGAGTTTTTCTGGTTGCCTTTCCAGTTTTTCAGGTCGATGTTTTGGTGGGCGATGTTCCAGTCTCCGCAAACGACAATGTCGCGCCCCTCCGCCTTCATGGCTTCAAGCATGGGATAGAAGGCGTCTAAAAAGCGGTATTTCAATTCCTGCCGCTCCGGCGCGCTGGTGCCGCTGGGCAGATAAAGCGAAATCACCGACAGCTTGCCGAAATCGCAGCGCACAAACCGCCCTTCCCTGTCGAATTCTTCAATGCCCATACCGATTTGCACATTGTCAGGCGCGCGTTTGCTGTACACCGCTACGCCGCTGTAACCGCGTTTTTCGGCGCAATGCCAATGGCCGTGCATCCCGTGCGGATTCTTCATTTCGTCGGACAAATCGGCTTCCTGCGCTTTGAGTTCCTGCACGCAGACAATGTCCGCGCCCGATGCGGCAATGTATTCGTAAAATCCTTTTTTGTAGGCGGAGCGGATGCCATTGACGTTGGCGGAGATGATTTTCAGCATAATTGTGTGCTTTGGAATATTAGTTTAGGGGAAAAAACGGATTGTAACCGATAGCGGCAAAGGTCGTCTGAAAAAACAGGTTTGGACAAATCCATCCTATTCCCGATACTCGAATACCGCACCTAAAAACTGGGCCAACGCCGAAACATGGGAACGCTGCGGATTCTTGACGGCGGTCAGCAGCCATACCCTGCCGTTTTGCTTCTCCAACTGAAGCAGGCGGGCTACGGCGCGCTGTTGCACCTCACCCTGCAATTCTTCGTGATAGCGCGTAACGAAGCCGTCGAAATTCTGCTCCGGGTTTTCATGATACCAACGGCGCAGGGCGGCACTGGGCGTAATGTCTTTGAGCCAGAGGGCGGAGGCGAACTTTTCCTTCGTAATCCCGCGCGGATAAAGGCGGTCGATAAAGACGGCAGTTTGCCCTTCTGCGGGGAGGTAACGATAAATGCGTTGTACGGTAAACATCGTTTTTCTGCTTGCTTATATTGTGAAATAAAGCCCTAGTTTTTTCAGACGACCTTACACCCTCAAGCGTCGTCTGAAACCCGTTTCCACCCCAACGCCAAATCGTACAAGGCTTTTTTGCTTTCTCCGGTAATTTTGGCGGCAAGTTCGGCAGCCTGTTTGGTAGGTAGTTCGGCGGTGAGGACTTTCATAACGTTTTGCGCGGCTTCGGGCAAGGTATCGTGTTTCTCACGAAGAGCAGGATGGAGGATGAGCACCATTTCGCCGCGCGCCTGATTGCCGTCGTTTTTCAGGGTCGTCTGAATTTCAGTAACCGTACCGCTAAGAAAGGTTTCGAAGGTTTTGGTGATTTCTCGGGCGAGAGTAAGACCGCGTTCGGGGAAGAGGGCTGCCATGTCGACAAGGGTAGCTTCGATGCGGTGCGGGGTTTCGAACATTACAACAGAAAAATCAGCCTGCGCCCATTTGGCAAGCAGCTTCTGCCGTTCGCCGGATTTGGGCGGCAGGAAACCGTTGAAGTAGAAATTAGGTTCGGTAACGCCTGCGACGCTCAACGCGCCCATCACCGCGCTCGCACCGACAACGGGGACAACTTTAAAACCAGCCTCACGCACGCGGCGGGCGAGTTTCGCACCGGGATCACAAACCGCAGGCGTACCTGCGTCGGAAACTTGTGCGACGGTAAGGTCGTCTGAAAGATGGTTGATGATTTTGTCCGCCATCTGCTGTTCGTTATGCTCGCGCACGCTGACGAGCTTGCCCTGTATGCCGTATGCGCTTAGAAGCTGTGCGGTAACGCGCGTATCTTCGGCGCAGATAATATCGGCTTTTTGCAGGACGGCGAGCGCGCGCAGGGTGATGTCCGCCAAATTGCCGATGGGCGTGGCGACAACGTATAATGTCCGTTTTTCAATACTGTCGGCGGCTTTTTGAAGGTGTTTTTGAAACATGGCTTTATCAGGTCGTCTGAAAACAATATAACGATATTATACGGGGTAAACCTCCATGCGTCTGAACCACAAACAAGGGGTGGCGGGCGAAGATGCCGCGCTGGCGTTTCTTCTTTCGCAAGGCTGCAAACTCATCGCGCGCAACTGGCACTGCGCTTACGGCGAAATCGATTTGATTGTCAAAAACGGTAACATGATTCTGTTTGTTGAAGTAAAATACCGCAAAAATCAGGGTTTCGGCGGTGCCGCATACAGTATTTCGCCGTCTAAGTTATTGAAACTGCAACGGTCTGCGGAGTATTATCTGCAACAAAACGGCATGACGCATACCGCGTGCCGTATCGATGCGGTACTCATAGAAGGAAACCGCCCGCCCGAATGGATAAAGAATATTACAGGTTGACGATATGACGACTTTACAAGAGCGCGTTGCCGCCCATTTCGCCGAAAGCATCCTTGCCAAGCAGGAAGCCGAAAAAGTGTTGGTCGAGCCGACCGCTCAAGCGGCGGAACTGATGCTGCAATGCCTGATGAACGACGGCAAAATCTTAGCCTGCGGTAACGGCGGTTCGGCTGCCGACGCGCAGCACTTCGCCGCCGAAATGACCGGACGCTTTGAAAAAGAGCGCATGGAACTTGCCGCCGTCGCGCTGACGACGGACACTTCCGCGCTGACCGCCATCGGCAACGACTACGGTTTTGACCATGTGTTCAGCAAGCAAGTGCGCGCGCTCGGACGCGCCGGCGACGTTTTGGTCGGCATCTCTACCTCCGGCAACTCCGCCAACGTTATCGAAGCCATCAAAGCGGCACACGAACGCGATATGCACGTCATCGCTATGACCGGTCGCGACGGCGGTAAAATCGCCGCCATGCTCAAAGACACCGACGTACTGCTCAACGTCCCCTACCCGCGCACTGCCCGCATTCAGGAAAACCATATCCTGCTGATACACGCCATGTGCGACTGCATCGACTCCATGTTGCTTGAAGGAATGTAAGCCTTTTTTCAGACGACCTCTTTTAAAGGTCGTCTGAAACATATCCGCCGAACTCATCATCAAGGAAAAAATATGAACATCAAACGTCATACCGCACCCGTTCTGACCGCCCTCCTCCTCAGCCTGACACTCAGCGGCTGTATCGGCGTACTCCTCGGCGGCGCGGCAGTCGGCACCAAATCCGCCGTCGACCGCCGTACCACAGGCGCGCAAACCGACGACAACGTAATGGCAGTGCGCGTCGAAACCACTGCCCGCTCCTACCTGCGCCAAAACAACCAAGCGCACGGTTACACTCCCAAAATCAACGTTGTCGGTTACAACCGCCACCTGCTGCTGCTCGGACAAGTTGCCACTGAAGGCGAAAAACAATTCGTCGAACAAATCGCCCGCGCCGAACAAGCCGCCGAAGGCGTGTACAACTACATCACCGTTGCCTCCCAAGAACGCACCATCGGCGATGTAACCAACGACACATGGGGTACATCCAAAGTCCGCACCACTCTTTTAGGTCTCAAACCCACCACACAGGCGCGCGTCAAAATCGTAACCTACGGCAACGTGACCTATGTAATGGGTATCCTGACACCTGAAGAACAGGAAAAAGTGACCCAACGCGTCAGCACCACCGTGGGCGTGCAAAAAGTCGTTACCCTGTATCAAAACTACACCCAACCCGAATAACGCAGCCCTAATCCAGAGGGCGGGAACAACATCCCGCCCGTCCCCATCCACCTTTACACACATCGATCTATGTCCAAAAAACAAAACGAATCTTTCCAACTCAAACCCAAACACCTTATCCGCGCCGCTCTCGTCATCTCCATCATCGCCGTCGGCGCACTGATTGTCGGCGTTATCGGTACGCTTAATACCAAACCCGACACAAGCAACACCCAATCCGCCCAACCCGCGCCCAAAGACGAAGGCGTGGAAGTTTGGCGTCCCAACGGCACCGTCGAACCGAAAAAAATCATAGCAGGCTCTGAAGACGAAACAAGCGAACAAGAAAAAACCGCTTCTCAAAACCCCGTCATTCCGCCGCAAAACCAATCCGAAAACCGCCGTGCCAAAGCACAGCCTAACGCTAAAAATAAAGATAAAAACAACGACCAGCACGACCAAACACCGCCCGCGCAGACAGAAACAGCAGAAATCAAAGCCAAACCTGCCCAAAGTACCCCTGCGGAGCAGCCACAGGCCCAAGCCCCTGCCCAGCCTGCCAAAACCGAAGTACACGAAACGAAGGGCGAATCCAAACCCGCACCTCAACCCGCTCCCAAGCCGGCTCAGCCTAAACCCGCTCAACCTAAACCGGTTCAGCCCAAACCTCAGTCCAAAGATGTCATGGACAATCTGTTTTAACCGGACAACCCGCCGGCCTGAGGTTGCCTTATCCGTAATCTGTATCCCCTTCCCTTTCAGACGACCTTTGTGCCGCAACAAGGTCGTCTGAAACCATCAAGGAAACAACATGAACGAAATCATCATCAAAACCCCTGAAGAAATCGAGAAAATGCGCGAACTGGGCAAACTCGTCGCCGAAGCCCTCGACTACATCGGACAATTCGTCAAACCCGGCGTGACCACCAACGAAATCGACAAACTCGTTTACGACTACCACGTCAACGTCCAAGGCGGCTATCCCGCCCCACTGCACTACGGCAACCCGCCCTATCCCAAATCCTGCTGCACCTCCGTCAACCACGTCATCTGCCACGGCATCCCCGACGACAAGCCGCTCAAAGAAGGCGACATCATCAACATCGACCTGACCATCAAAAAAGACGGCTTCCACGGCGACTCCAGCCGCATGTTTACCGTCGGCAAAGTTTCCCCCATCGCCCAACGCCTGATTGACATTACCCACGAATCCATGATGGCGGGCATCGCCGCCGTCAAACCAGGCGCAACCTTGGGCGACATCGGCTACGCCTGCCAACAAGTTGCCGAAAACGCAGGCTATTCCGTCGTACAAGAATTTTGCGGCCACGGCATCGGACGCGGTTTCCACGAAGCCCCACAAGTCCTGCACTACGGCAGAAAAGGACAAGGCGTCGTCCTGAAGCCCGGCATGATTTTCACCATCGAGCCGATGATCAACCAAGGCAAACGCCACCTGCGCATCCTAAACGACGGCTGGACGGTTGTGACCAAAGACCGCTCCCTTTCCGCCCAATGGGAACATGAAGTTTTAGTGACAGAAACCGGCTACGAAATCCTGACTGTCAGCCCGGCTACCGGCAAACCCTAATCTGTCAAAGCATCCCGCCTGCAATACAAAAAGGTCGTCTGAAAACTTGGAAATCAAGTTTTCAGACGACCTTTCAATCTTTCAGACTTTATAGTGGATTAAATTTAAATCAGGACAAGGCGACGAAGCCGCAGACAGTACAGATAGTACGGCAAGGCGAGGCA